>JBCAZB010000051.1:0-11240 GCA_038533315.1 Pseudomonadota bacterium
GTCGTTCAATGCTGGCCATAGTTCTTTCAGCGAGCCCCCGTCGTTTTGCCGCCCAAGATGCTCCATACGCGCGCACAATTCTCCAAAATGTCGTAACCCCAGTGCGGCGCTGCTCGATTTGAGCGCGTGGGCCGCGCGCGCAGCGCTGTCGGCGTCATCGCTAGTGACGGCTTGCTCAATGGATGCGACTAGGTCTCTTGATGAAATGCGATATTCAGCGACGATCTCATCAAATATGCTCGATTCGCCGTCCGTATCTAACCGACGGATTTCATCCAATGCAGAATGGTCAATCAGGTCGACCTCGGGCTTGTCTTTGGAGAGTGGCTGGATTGGGGCCGCGGGTGCCGCAGGTTGTAGTGATGGAATACGCGACTCACCAAGCCACTTTGTCAGCATGCTCTCCAACTGTTGTTTCGTGAATGGTTTTGTCAGGTAGTCGCTCATGCCGGCGTCCATGCAGCGCTGGCGGTCGCCGGATAAGGCGTTAGCGGTTAGCGCAACGACCGGTAGCTCGGCGAGTACCGGTCGTGAGCGAATCTGTCGCGTAGCTTCGAACCCATCCATTTCGGGCATTTGACAGTCCATGAAGACAAAGTCATAAGGAGTGCGGTCCAATGCGGTAACGGCTTCAAGACCATTGTTGGCGACGGACACATCAACTCCGATCCGTTTCAGAATTTCACTGGCTACGCATTGGTTCACGATGTTGTCTTCGACGAGCAAGATCGCCGGTGCTTGCAGGCCGCTAGTCTGAGTTTGCTCTGTGCCAGCCGACTGCGTGGCGCTTTCCTGTTCCACGTTAGCAGCCACGAAAGGATGCTTGCTGATGCAGTCAAATAGCTCAGAAGCTTTAACCGGTGTTGTCAGCGTTGCATCGCCGTAACTCTCATGCTTGATACGCAGACGTCCGGTCGTCAGATCTGCACCGGTCATGACCAGCATAGCGTCCGGATTACCGCTGTTTTCCAGCTGAGCAAGGATCTCGGTCAGGTCTGACTCGGACATCTCATGGCTGGCGAATAGCATGCTGATCCGGCGACCGTTGTGTTGCTCGTCGCCAATCACTTTAAGCGCACTGTCCTTATCGAGTACGGACATGACATAGAGGCCCCACGATCGAAGGTGTGCTTCCAAGAGACGACGCGCCGCTACGTCGCTGTCAATGATCAGTGCAAACGTATTACGGAATGCAGCCGTCAGTACCGAGTTGTCAGGATTGCCATCGATGTCGTCTTCGATTGGCGCTGTCAACGTCGCAGTTGTGCCGACGCCTTGTTCGGTGTGGATATCCAACTTGCCATCGAAAAACTCGCACAGCTGACGAGAGATGACGAGGCCGAAACCCAGGTTGTCGCCGCCCGGCAAAATTTCACGTTGATCAGGCAGTGCGAACATTGCCTCAAAAACATCCGGGGCAATACCCGGCCCAGTATCGCTGACGCTCACAGTGAATTGATCGGTCATGACGTTACGCTCGCAAGCGGCCGTCACCGTGACTGCACCACGTTCGGTATAGCGCAGCGCATTACTGATGAGGTTAGTGACAATCTGAGTGACGCACCAAGCGTTGAAGCCATGAATCTCGCGACATTCAGGTGCAATCTTGCAAATCAGTCCGAGCCCCTGCTCTGAGGCGTTGGCAGCGGCCAACTCGACGGTGGCTTCTATGACTTCGTGCAGGCTACGGGTCTCGCGACTCATCGGTGAGCGCTCCTTCAGACAATGCAGACATGCTGGTTTCCCAGCTACAGGAGTTTGTAGCGACAGCTGGCGCAGGCACTTTAGGTTAGTTCTGCAAAGATTCAGTGGTCTTGACGCTGTCTAGACACACTTAAGTACGGGCTCGATTGGTCGCTAACCCATCAGGATGTTCGGCAAGGGATAGCGTGAAGTCATGGAAGTTTTGATAGTAGAAGACAACAAGGACGATCTGGACCTAGTGACACTGTCGCTCGAGAGGGCGGATCGTGGCATTAATGTCACAGCAGCGGAGTCTATTTCACACGCGCGCGATACCCTTGCCGAGCAAGAGTTCGATATTGCGTTACTAGACCTCTCATTACCGGACAGCTTTGGACTGAGCACGATCAAGGAGTTGCAGCGTGCTAACGACAGTCTGCCGATTATTGTGCTGAGCGGAGAAGACAACCAGAACACGGCGCTGGCTGCAGCGCGGTTGGGTGTCGAGGACTTTGTAAATAAGGGTGACTACATCGGTGCACCGTTTGTCCGCACGTTACGCTATGCCATTGAACGTAAGCGCAGCGAGCAACGACTGCGCGAGATGGCAGACTTTGATCAACTGACCCGCCTGGCTAACCGGCAGAATTTCAATAAGCAATTGCTCAAAGCCATCGGACACGCTGAACGCAGCGGCGAGGTTATGGGTTTGCTGTTCATCGATCTGAATGAATTCAAGGCCGTGAATGACACGCTCGGCCACCACGCCGGCGATCAATTGCTATCACAAGTGGCAGCGCGTCTGAAAGGTGCGGTGCGTTCCAACGATCTCGTGGGTCGTCTCGGCGGCGATGAGTTCTGTATTCTCGCCGAAACGCTCAACAGCCCTCTGGATGCTGAGATTGTCGCTGCGAAAGTGATGGCTTCGCTAAAAGCACCTTTCCAGCTCAGCGGACATACCGTCAACATCGGCGCCAGCATTGGTATTTCCATGTTCCCGCATGACGCGGACGACGCAGAAGAGCTACTGACGCGCGCAGATATGGCGATGTATGAAGCGAAACGTAGCGGGCGCAATCGTATGCTGTTCTATTCGGACGAACTGAATCAACACGCCAACGCGCGCAATCGCAAGTTACGTGAGTTGACCCGCGCGATCGATCAGGAAGATTTCGAAGTCCACTATCAGGCCAAGGTGAATACCGGCACACACGAGTTGGTGGGGCTCGAGGCGCTCGTTCGTTGGCGACACCCGGAGCGCGGACTTGTGCTTCCTGCGGAGTTCATTCCGTTTGCAGAGGAACATAATCTGGTTGCAGAAATCGACGACATCGTTATGCGACGCGTGGCCACGGACTTGGTGACCTGGGAGGAGCAGAATTTCGATCTGGTCCCGGTTTCGGTCAATGTGTCCGCGTCCTACGTACTGCGGAACAATTTGTATGAGTCGATCGTCGAAATCGTCGGCGCGACAGGCGTCGATCCGAATTATCTGGAGTTTGAGCTCACCGAGTCTGTCTTGAAGGCAGAGTATGAAGAAACGCGCGTGGCGCTCGAGCGCATCAACCGGCTCGGCATTAAGATTTGGTTGAACGATTTCGGCACAGGATATTCGACGCTGAGCTACTTGAACGAATTCCCATTGGACGGCATTTGCATCGCCGCTTCTTTCGTACACTCGCTGGGACAACGTCGAACACGCGCGATTGTGCGGTCTATTGTGACGCTGGCGGAAAGCCTGGAGCTCGGCGTTGCCGCTGTCGGTGTTGAAGACGCAGAACAACTGGACAATCTGCGTCAACTTGGCTGCGATCGCGCGCAAGGCCATTTCTATGGTCGCCCAATGGCCATCGATGCACTAAAAGAACGCTTTCTGGTAGACCGGCAGGGGACTGTGACGAGCATCATGCGTGCGATGCCACTTGAGAACATGCTGGGCGCCGCGCAATGAGTCAAATCGACGACAGCTTTGAATCAACCGCGGTGTTCGCGCGAGTGCTTTCGCACGATCTCGGGTCGCTGGTACGCACCGCCCGTCATTTATCGGGCTACATCCGCGAAGATGTGCTGCGTCAAGATCTTGACTCGGCGATGCATGCACTTGGAATGCTGGACCTCCGTCTTGCCAGCCTCGACCGCTTTATCGCTGAGCTGATTCGTTTTTATCGTGCAGGTCAGCGCACCGCGCAGATTGAGGAATTCAGTGTTAGCACGCTCGCGCGCGATGTGTTTCAGCGCGGTAAGTTTCCTGCGACCGCCAAGTTGCAGGTCAGCGCCAGTCATGATCTGGTGTTGACGGACCGCACCATGCTGAAAACCGTTTTGACGGAGCTGATTGAGAATGCGCTGATCCATCATCCGGAGCCCGACAAGATAGTCGTGTCAGTCGATGTGTCGCAGTCGCAAGACGGACGCACGATCATCATCGTTCGCGATAATGGGACAGGACTACAACGTCTCGATCCGCATCGTGCGCTGCAGCCGTTTGTCAAAGACACAGAAAGGACGAACGCAGCCGGGCTTGGTCTTGCGATTTGCAAGCGCGAACTGGAAGCCGCAGGCGGTGAGATATGTTTGCAAGCAGCTGGGGGCGGCCTCGCGGTAGCGGTTCTTTTGCCGACCATGGCAGATTTGCCGAGCAACGCAGATCGGCCGGACATTCGGCCGTTGGAGCGTGATCGCAACGGCCCTGATCTGCGTATTGTGTAACGTACTTCAGAACGATACCTACTTATGCGCGAGTCGCGCGACATTGATTAAAGTTGGGTGGGTCTGGACTGCTGCGACGACTCAGCACGACGCCTCGAGTGAGGCACGTCGAGTGGGACGTCAGTCGTCGGTAGCAGGGGCGGTGCCATCCTTGCGCCAAATCGACAGAGAGCGGGGCGCATCAACGCCCATTTTGACGCGATGGCCAGCTCCCGAGAAAACGGTAATTTCAATCGGGCCTTCGCCGAACACTTCCTGGATCGTCATGCTGGGATCGATGTCTTTCGACGGCTCAATCAATATGGATTCCGCGTTGCGGCGACTGACGATTAACATGACTGACTCCCTGTCATTGCGTTAAACCGTTGTGGCTGGTTCAGACTTCAGCCAGTGCCCGGTATTGCCCGGTGGTCTCTGTTTTTCCGCCCGGACCGTAGGTTTCAGGGTCCTGTTCCTGTTGGCGCAGGACATTGATCGCATCCGTGTGCAGCTTGCGCTGCGCCGCGATGACTGCACCATTCGTATTGTTCGTCTCGCGACACTCACCCAACCGCTTCAACGTCGTGCTCCAGAGCGTTTGTAACGTCCCGCGGCTATCATCATTACCGCGCACAAAGCGCTGCATGGAATCCAGGTCGCTTTTGTATTTACAAGCGGACAACAAGGCAACCCGATGCTGCTCGTGTTTTTCGAGATCAGCGAGGTGAATCTTCTTTCTGCTGACGGCGCCGTTCAGCGCCGTGACATCGTTTGCTTGCACGGCATTGCGCTCATCCAGCAGCGCATTCAACAAGCGGTCGCAGGATTGCAGCGTCGCAGCCAGCAACTCCTGTGCCTGTGCGAATCTTTGTTGTCGGCTGCCGTCTGACATCGTCGTAATCTAGTTACGCTCTGAGTCACTGCGCAGCAGCTTATCAGCCACGACGTTGTCATCTACTTGATAAGTGCCGCTTGCAATCGACTCTTTGAGTGCAGCGACACGTTCGACATCGACGTCCGAGGCGTTGGCCAACTCGGCCTCAACGCGAGCGAGCAGCCGTGCACCTTCCGTCAAAGCGACGGTGTCTGAGCGCTGCTCAGGTGCGGCCTGATCGGACGCGCCGGACTGGGGTTGTTCCCCGCTGACGCGTCGATTGCTATTGACGTCGGTGATGCTACCTAGTGTCTTCGGCGGTACGCCGTTTATCTCATTAGCCATTTCCAGTTTCCTGACTATCCCGATATGAATAAGTTAGCGGCGATCGCCGTACGACCTTTAGTGTTTTTCGTCGATTGGCGCACATTTTTTTACGGGTTGGCTGTGCTATGCACACAGCGTTCCTCTTAAGTTAAGTCAAATCATTGGCTTATGTGAAACATCGCCCTGCAGTGATACCCGTCAACTCGACTGAGCCTAGCGGATTTGGACCGTCTGCGCATCGAGAACGGTCCCTTCAACGATACGACCTGAGCTAATGTTACGCACACGGATCCGAGCATCTCTGGCGGCATCCTGCATAGCCGTTCCTTGCATGCGGATGTTGATACCACCGCCTTCGGTAACCAACATGACCTGCTGTCCGCGTTTCACCAATGCTTGTTCGCGCAAGTCTGCCGGCAAGATAATGCTGCCGGCAGTCAATGTGCGCCTGACGGTCTGACCGATGGCGTGCTCAGGTCGATTCAAGTAGCCGCCGTGCAGGTCTGACACACGACGACGCGCTAACTTGATGTCATTCGCCGCGACGACAGCGTTCCTTGAGAGATTGCTGGTTGCGATCAAAACGGGTTGATACTGCGCGATTGTGGCACGCACATAGATTTTCCAAGGTTTTCGATCCACGCATTGCACGAGCACGGTGACGTGCGAGCCGCGCTGGGATTGATGGCCGGTCGGCGTCGCGCGCAAAGGTTGCTGGCAGGCCATCAACCGTAGTCGCGAATCCGGCGCCTGTACGTGTACCTCGTAATCGCTGTCGGTTGGCTGGGTGGCTGCCACAGCTTGGCGTGTTACCTCGACAATATCGCCGAGAGCGTGCCACTCCTGAGCCAATGCGCTGCCACGCGAATTGACGAGTATCAGCAACAGGCTGATCGTCAATTTTTTGTCGCAGCCGCGCAACGCAATGCGTCCGAGACTGGCCCCGATCTTGGCACCTTTCAACCATTCGATTGCAAAAACAACACCTTGCATCGCATCAATCCTGTTCCTTGACCATCAAACATGCGCCGCTGTGAGGCGCGTGGAAACACTTTCAAAAAAAACGCTGCAAGCAGTGTGCCAGCCGTCGTTGAGTGCAAAGCGTCGGTCACTTGACGCTCCGGGCAAAGTGTTACCGCAGAAGCGGCGAACTATTGCCACGACGTGCCCAGCTCCGAGTCTCTCCGCATTGGAAAGATCAAGTGCAGCAATAGCTTAGCGATTTCTGGCACGCCGCTTGCTACAACAGTTTCGACACTGGAAGTCTGATCACAGGGATGTGCCACTATGAAGATTGACCCGTTTGCCAACCATGCGAGTGCGTTAAAGCTCCGTGCCAGTCGCAATGAAGTACTGGCCGGCAACATCGCCAATGCCGATACGCCCAATTACAAGGCGCGCGATTTCGACTTCGCGAAAGCGCTAGCGAACGTGCAGTCGGGTGAGCGTTCGAACTCGGTTCGTTTGCTCAAAACTCAGCCAGAACACTTTGGTGCAACAGCCGGTACGCCATCAGACCCAGATGTCGGCTATCGCATACCTTCGCAACCGGCAGTCGACGGCAACACGGTGGAGACCGACATCGAGCAAGCCGCCTATGCCGAGAATGTCATCGGTTACCAGGCCAGCCTGAACTTCATTAATCAAAAGATCCGCGGTCTGCGCACCGCGATCAAGGGTGAAATCTAATGAGTCTCAATCGTGTATTTGATATCGCTGGCTCTGCCATGGCTGCGCAGTCTGCTCGACTGAATACGACCGCGAGCAATCTCGCCAACGCAGACAGCGTCAGCGGTGATCCGAACAAAGTGTATCGCGCACGTCAACCCATCTTTTCTGCGGAGCCTTCCTTCGCGACGACGTTGCAGTCCGAATCGGCGTCGGTTGGTGTTCGCCTGCGCGGGATCGTCGAAAGTCAGGCGCCGCTCGGTCAACGCTACGCACCGGAGCATCCGGACGCCGACGAAAACGGCAATGTCTGGACCAGCAACGTCAGCACGGTCGAGGAAATGGTCAACATGCTGTCGGCATCGCGATCCTACCAGTCGAGCATCGAAGTGATGTCGACCACCAAAGAATTATTGATGCAGACCCTTTCGATGGGCCGGTCTTAACAGGAGCACAGCGTGAGTACGATTGATAGCCTTCAACAATTTCAACGCCTCGGCCTGACACAGCCGAGTGCACCGCCGAGTACCGAGTCCGTCGGTCAGACCGAGTTTTTGCAACTCATGTTGGCGCAGTTCGAAAACCAGGACCCGTTTGAGCCGATGGAGAACGGTGAGTTTCTGAGCCAGCTCGCACAATTCAGCACCGCGACCGGTATCGAAGAGTTACAGGCGGCATTCGCCGACTTCTCGAATACGCTGACCTCCGATCAGGCGTTACAGGCAGCTGGGCTGGTCGGCAACGAGGTGCTGATCGGTTCTGAACTCATTCGCCAGGATGGCAACGCCGGCGCGATTGATGGCGCGGTTGATTTGTCGGCAGCCAGTGGCGTGGTGACGGTCGATGTGCTCGACGCCGCAGGGCAGCTCGTGCGACGAATCGACCTTGGGACGCAACCCTCGGGTCAGCCTACCTTCCGCTGGGATGGTCGACTCGACAACGGGGATGCGGCACCCGCTGGTATCTACCAGCTCAGTGCGCGCGTCGCACGGGGCGGTGAGGTAGAGAGCGTACCGACACTAGTCCGAGCACGCGTCGATAGCGTGTCGCTTGGTGCGAACGGCAGTGGCGTGACGATCAATAGCGACGCGCTGGGCTCGTTCCCCTTCAACAGTATTCGCCAGATTTTCTAATTGTCCTTTTTCGGAGTAACAAACCATGGTTTTTCGTATCGCATTGAGTGGCCTGAATGCCGCATCCGCAGATCTCGGCGTTACGGCGAATAACATCGCCAACGTCAACACAACAGGCTTTAAGGGTTCACGAGCACAGTTCGCGGACGTCTACGCGGTGGGCACGCAGAGTGTATCGAGCACCGTCGGTGGCAGCGGCGCCCGGCTGGCAGAGATCGCCCAGCAGTTCACGCAGGGCAACATTGACTTCACTGAAAACAGTCTTGACCTCGCGATCTCGGGCGAAGGTTTTTTTGTATTGAACGACAACGGCTCGCGGCTCTACACCCGCGCTGGAAACTTCAGCGTGGATCGTGATGGGTTTGTCGTGAATTCCGCAGGTCTGCGCGTGCAGTCCTATCCGGTCGGTGCCGACGGCCTGTTTAACACCGGGAATCTCACTGATCTGCAACTCAACACCGGTGCCAATCCGCCACGGGCGACAGACCGTATTTCATTCGGTCTGAACTTGCCAGCGGATGATCCGCAGCCGATCAACCCGGTGTTTGATCCTGCAGACGCCAGCAGCTTTAACTACACGACATCGGTGACGATTTTTGACACGTTGGGTGCGGCGCATACAGCGACTTCCTATTTCATCAAAGGCGCCAACCCGAATGAGTGGACCGTACAGACGACGATCGATGGCAACACTGTAGGCACGCCAGAGCCTGTGAACTTCGGGCCCGATGGAACACTGCAGGTGCCGGCCACTGGCTCATTCGCACTGGCCGCTTACAACCCCGGTAATGGCGCCGACCCGTTGAATGTCGATTTGCAATTTGTCGATACCACGCAATTCGGCGCGGACTTTGGCGTCAACTCGGTGACACAGGACGGCTTTACCACAGGCCGACTCACCGGTATTGAAGTCAGCTCAACAGGTGTTGTGTTCGCCACGTTCACCAATGGTCAGTCAACCGCGCTGGGTCGCCTTGCGCTGGCATCGTTCGTAAATCCGCAGGGCTTGAGTCAAGACGGCGACACCAATTGGGCGGAGTCGTTCACATCCGGTGATGCGGCGCTTGGCGATGCAGGCACGGCGCGTTTTGGCTTGATCCAGGCCGGCGCCTTAGAGGCTTCGAATGTCGATTTGACGGCGCAGCTCGTCAACATGATTACCGCGCAGCGGAACTTTCAGGCCAACGCACAGATGATTTCGACAGCGGATACGGTGACTCAGACGGTCATCAATATTCGCCGATAGTCGCAGACTTAGTTAAGGAAACAGAGTTATGGACAGACTGGCATACATTGCAATGACGGGGGCGCGGCAAACGGAGATTGCCCAGGCCGTCAACAGCAATAACCTCGCGAACGCATCGACCACCGGATTCCGGGCTGACCTGCATGCGTTCGAGTCGTTGCCGGTTTCCGGGCCAGGAAGGCCCACGCGCGTGAATGCAGTTGGCGAGACGTTTGCCACTGATTTTGCACAAGGCGCAACCCTGGCCACTGGACGTGACCTGGATGTGGCGATCCAGGGGCAGGGGTTTTTTGTCGTACGAACCGCCGACGGTAGTGAGGCACTGACGCGTGCTGGTGATTTCAGGCTAAACAGTGTTGGGCAGTTGCTGACCGGACGCGGCGACCCGGTGATGGGTGAGGGCGGGCCTGTTGCGGTGCCGCCGAGCAGCACCATTACGATTGCGACGGACGGCACAATCTCGGTAAGACCGCTGGGTCAGAGCGCTGCTGCGCTCGTCACTGTCGACCGGTTGAAACTGGTCAAGCCGCCGGTAGATACCTTGCAAAAAGGCACTGATGGCCTGTTGCGCGTGACATCCGGCGAACCGCCCGTCACCGATGCCAGCGTCCTGTTGACCCCTGGCGCGCTGGAGACCAGCAACGTTAACGTCGCCGAGTCACTCGTTTCGATGATTGGGCTGGCGCGTCACTATGAGATGCAGGTGAAGGCAATCCAGACAGCAGAAGAAAATGCCGACACGGCAGCATCATTATTAAGAGTACGTTAGAGGAGTTTTGAGATGAATCAGGCACTTTGGGTAGCGAAGACTGGATTGGATGCACAGCAGACCAAGATGACTGTCGTGTCGAATAACCTGGCGAACGTGAATACCACGGGTTTCAAGCGTGGGCGCGCTGTATTCGAAGATCTGATTTATCAGAACCGGCGGCAGGTCGGTGGGCAGAGTTCGCAGGACACGCAACTACCGTCGGGCCTCAATGTAGGCACGGGTGTACGTGTTGTAGCCACCGAGCAGTTGCACACGCAGGGCAGCATCGTGAACACGGAAAGCGCGTTCGATGTTGCGATTCAGGGTCGCGGCTTTTTCCAGGTGCTGTTGCCGGATGGCACGTTGTCATACACAAGAGATGGGTCGTTCCAACAAAGTGCCCAGGGACAGCTCGTAACAGCCAGTGGTTATCTCGTGCAGCCGGCCATCAGCATTCCGCCAGCAGCTCAATCCATTACGATTGGCAACGACGGCGTGGTCTCCGTGCAGCTGCCGGGTCAGGTCGCACCGACCCAGATTGGCACACTGCAGTTAGTTGATTTCGTCAATCCAGTTGGCCTACAGCCGCGTGGTGAAAATCTTTATGTCGAAACCGTTGCCAGTGGCGCGGCTCAGCCGGGCACGCCAGGTCTGAACGGCCTCGGTCGGTTACAGCAGGGTGCGCTCGAAGGGTCGAATGTGAATGTGGTCGAGGAATTGGTCAGCATGATCGAGACTCAGCGTGCCTACGAGATGAACTCGAAGGCGATCTCGACCAACGATCAAATGATGCAGTTCCTGACCAATAACCTGTAGGCCTGGTGACATGATGCAACGCTTGATTTTCCCCTTTCGTGTCGTCCTCTGCGG
>JBCAZB010000052.1:0-11190 GCA_038533315.1 Pseudomonadota bacterium
TCGATATTTTGAGCGATGGCTAAGCCGACTTCGAACTGCCGAAATTTTGGCGAGCCAGCAACAAGGTAGGAACAAGGCCAACAATCACGATCGCAAGACAGGCTGTTGATGCTTCTGCGATACGCTCGTCCGATGCCAACCGATAGGCGCGCGTGGCCAGTGTCTCGAAATTGAACGGCCGCAGTATCAGTGTTGCAGGCAACTCCTTGACGACGTCGACAAACACCAGCAGTGCGGCCGTCAGAACGGACGGCATCAACATCGGCAAGTGCACCCGTACCAGCATGCTGCGTGTTGACGCGCCGAGACTGCGCGCTGCGGCGTCATAGTGTTGGTGGATGCGTGCCATGCCGCTATCGCAGCTGTTGTAGGCGACAGTCATAAAACGAGCCAGATAAACGATGATCAACGCAGCGATCGAGCCTGTCAGCAGCAGACCCACCGGACGTTCGAACCAGTTGGTCAGCGTGCCGGCGAGCCAACGATCCAGAAAGGTCAGTGGACCGATGAACCCGACCGCCAGCACCATGCCAGGGAGCGCATAACCGAGCGTCGCCAGTCGCACACCAAATTGCTGCAGCGGAACACGCTGGCGCGCGAAGGACGCCACGCGCAATCCATAAGCCAGTGCGAGCGCGCACGATACGCACAATACCGCCGCGATCGCAGCAACCATGATCGTGTTGGTGATATAGCTGCCGAAGGCGCGACCCAGCATCGGGTCGCCGGTTGCAAACGCGTTGTAGGCGAATACTGTGACCGGCACCGCAAAGCCGAGCAACACCGGCAGCGCGCAGATCGATGTGATTAACCAGCCCCGTACACCGTGCATCGCATCGGGCGGGGCACTCACCTGACGTGAGACGGGGTTCGTGTGGGCACCGCGCCGCGCCCAGCGCTCCGCCAGCACCAACAACATCACTACCACAAACAACCAACCGGCCAGTTGCAGCGCAGCCTGTTGGTCGCCTTGTGCATACCATGTGCGAAATACGCCGCTCGTGAGTGTCGTTACGCCGAAAAAGTCGACAACACCAAAGTCAGCTGCCGTCTCCATCAACGCCAGTGCTGCACCACCGGCGATCGCCGGACGGGCGTGCGGCAACGCGACCCGCAGAAAGGCCTGTCGTCGATTAGCCCCCAACGTACGCGCAGCGTCGGTCAAGGTCCGGGCATGACCGGCAAACGCCGTATACGCAAACAGATACACATACGGATACAGACACAGTGTCAAAATAATCGCGGCACCGGACAGAGACCGCACCGGGGGCAGTCCGCGCGCAACCCCGAACATCTCTCGCACCCACCGCTGCAGTTCACTGTCAAACGCCAGCACATCGGCATACGCATAGGCGACCACATAAGCGGGTGCAGCAATCGGCAGAATCAATGCCCAAACCAACCATCGTCGCCCCGGAAAATCGCGGGTCGCGGTATACCAGGCGCAGGTGACACCGACCAATAAGACGCCGATCCCAACCAACCCCATCAGTAGGAGCGTATTGCCGACATACTCCGGCAACACCGAATCGCGCAGGTGCTGCCAGGTCTCTGAGCCTGAGCGCAATAGACTCGACAGCACGCTGAGAATCGGTACGGCGGTCGGCAATGCGACCAGCACCAGCACAATCGTGGTAAGCCACTGGCGTCGAGCAACGCTGGGCATAACTGATGTGGTCAGAGTAGACATAGATCGCAAGTCTAGCAGTCAGATTCGACTCGCGTGATAGCGCGACGAGTATGCACGGTGCCGCGAGCGGTATTTCGCTATCATGTCAGGCTGGAACGAACGGGACCGTCGTCATCAAGACCGCCATGCTGCAAATCGCGAACGTATCACATAGCTATGGAGACACGCCTGTATTAAAGGATGTGTCACTCGAAGTTGGCGCCGGCGAAATCGTCTGTCTGCTCGGCGCCTCCGGCAGCGGCAAAAGCACCTTGCTACGGGTTATCGCAGGCCTGGAACCGCTGCAGGCCGGCACTATTGCGTTCGATAGTTCACCACTGGCCGATCCAACACACTCGCCAGCTGCGGAATCGCGCGGTTTCGGGTTTGTCTTTCAGGATCATGTCCTGTTTCCGCATCTGAGTGTTGGTGAGAATATCGCTTTTGGGTTAACCACACTGGCCAGCGATGTACGCGATACGCGCGTCAAGGAAGAACTCGCTAGTGTCGGATTAGCCGGTTTCGAGAATCGCTTTCCGCACACGCTGTCCGGCGGTCAGCAACAACGCGTCGCATTGGCACGAGCTCTGGCTACGCGACCTCGGCTCATGTTACTGGACGAGCCTTTTGCCAGTGTCGACAGCACGCTGCGACGCGCATTGCGGGAGGATGCCCGTCGCGCACTTCGCGAACATAATGTACCTGCGATTGTTGTCACGCATGACGCGCTCGAAGCGATGGAACTCGCCGACCGCATCGCCGTCGTCGATGGTGGTCGCATCGTGCAATGCGGCGCACCGGATACTGTTTGGTCGGCGCCAGCGAATCGGTTTGTGGCTGAGTTGTTTGGGGATACCGATGCCTTTGTGGCAAAACGTGATGGCGATCAATGGCGCTCGCCATTCGGCGTCATACCTGTTGGAGACGCCATATCGACGTTAACCGATACGATCGTCGTTATCGCCCGGCCTGGCAGTGTGGGACTGGCAGCAGATCCACAGTCGGAATGTCGCATCAGCGATATCCGTTTCCTCGGCGATCGCACGATTGTGATCATCGAACACGACGGCGCGACCTTACGCGCGGGTCAGGTCGGCAAATGCCGGTTTGCCGTCGGCGATCCGGTCCGCGTCAGTTTTGAGACGGACGGTGTCTTCATCTATAATCAAGAATAATTCTTATTCGCACTTTTTCAGTGCCAAATGACGATTTATGATCTTATCTGACCATATATTACCTTATGCGCGGTCATTCTTTGCGCGTGCTAGCGCTATTCTGTTGGCGATCTTTCCGATTTGGGCGTGTTCCGCGGACTCTGGTGTCGTCAACATTTATTCTGCCCGACATTACGACACCGACTTCGCGCTGTACGACAACTTCACCGAGCAGACCGGCATCAAGGTCAATCTCATTGAAGGCGGCAGCGATGCATTGATCGAGCGTATTCTGAATGAGGGTGAATACACGCCGGCAGATATGCTCATCACGGTGGACGCGGGTCGTCTGTGGCGCGCGAAAGAAAAAGGTGTGTTTCAACCGATTTCGTCCGACACACTGGACACCCGCATACCGGCGCATCTCCGCGACACCGACAACCAGTGGTTCGGTTTATCGAAGCGCGCCCGCATTATTGTCACCAGTAAAGTGAACCCGCCCGCTTTCGTGCCAGCCCGCTACGAAGATCTGGCAGACGAGCGGCTTCGTGACAGCATCTGCATGCGCAGCTCTTCCAACATCTACAACCTGTCTCTGATGGCGTCGTTGATCGACACACTCGGCAAAGCCAAAGCGGAGCAATGGGCTGCGGCTGTCGTCGAGAACTTTGCCAGGTCACCGCAGGGCAACGACACGAGCAACGTCCGTGCGGTCGCGTCCGGTGAATGCAAAATCACATTGACCAACACCTACTACCTCGGTCGCTGGCTACGCGACGATGACGCCAGGAACCTCATCGATCAGTTGGGCGTTGTGTTTCCAAACCAGGGCGATGAAGCGCGTGGCGCGCACGTCAATGTCAGTGGTGCGGGTGTCACCAAACATGCGCCGAATCGTGCCAACGCCATCAAATTTCTGGAGTATCTGACGAGCACCCAGGCACAGCGAATCTTTGCTGAAGGTAATAATGAATACCCGGTGGTCGGTGAGACAACAGGCCCGATCGCAACGTTGGGTGAGTTTTCGGAAGATCCGATTAGTGCGACGGTGCTCGGCGAGAACCAGGCTTCAGCCGTGCGTGTCTATGATC
Source organism: Pseudomonadota bacterium (assembly GCA_038533315.1). GTDB lineage: Bacteria > Pseudomonadota > Gammaproteobacteria > Steroidobacterales > Woeseiaceae > CALBPI01. Next base: position 3,915 of record JBCAZB010000052.1, read on the forward strand.
GTGCTGGCTGGCGGTAAGTCGTGCCGACGACCTACTCTTCCCACAGGCGGCGCAAATTGTTACGCACCATTTTGAGACGCAACATGGCGTCGCTATCGGAGTCGGGCAAATCCGCAAGCGCCCGGCTGAAGTCATAGAGTACCTGGCGATGCTCGGCGAGGCGCACGCGACTTTCGATCCAGCCAACGACAGCCAATCGATGGCCTTGTGTCACCGGCAAAACGCCATGCAAATGATCGCTCGGGTAAACAATCGCGCAGCCCGCCGGCAGTTTGATCGCTTGCCGCCCCATTGGGGTCACAATCTCAAGCTCACCGCCTTCATAGCTGCCAGGGTCGTTGAGAAACAGCGTAAACGACAGATCGGTACGGCGACCTTCGATAAACGCGGCATCAAAATGATGCCCATACGTCATGCCCGGCTCATACCGGCTGACCATCAGCCGACCCAAGTGCTTCGGCATCGCGAAACGTTGAAATTCGGTATGCGCCTGCAGTCGTTCGCGCACCTGCTTCAGCACCGTTTGGATCTCTGGTCGAGTCGCTACAGCTTGCAGGTTGTTTTTGGCACGCTTTGCCGAGCCGCCCGCCGTACGTTGGCCAGGCTCAAACAAAGTCGAATCCGCGAGCGTTTTTTGTAATCCTATCGCCTGTTCCGGCGACAACACATCATCTAGGCAAATCATCATGAGCAAGAGTATACCCAGCAAGCCCTCCGCACTGATACGTTGGAAAACCGCGAGTGCTGTCGGTGCAGCGACATGGATCGTGACATCGTCATTGGGCGGTTGCACTTCAAGCGAAGAAACCACCGCTGAAGGCGAAGGCAACGAAGCGGCCCAAATGGCGAGCGCTGAGGGTGAAGGCGCCGCAATGCATGGTGAGGGAGAAGGCGAGGGTCATGGCAGCATGGCTCACGGTGAAGGTGAAGGTGAGGGTGAGGGCGAAGGAGAAGGCGCTGCTGCCGAAGGCGAAGGAGAGGGCGAGGGAGAAGGCGAAGGCGAAGGCGCTGCCAGCGATACCGATTTCGCGACCGATGATGCGGCTTATCTGACACAGCTCGGTTTGATTCGCGGGCACCTCGAAGTCGGCTATGCATTGTATGCCGCCGAGTTGCCAGAGCTCGCACAGACCCACATGAAACATCCGGGCGCGGAAATTTACACCGACATCGAGTCCGCTTTTGGCGCACGTGGTTGTGACGGGTTTGCGGACGGTTTGACCAGCTTGGCCGCTGCGGTCACATCTAACGCTGCGCTGGACGACGTCACCGCCACCTATGAAGCGCTGGTCGCTGATATCAAGACTTGTGAAGCGACTGCCGCTACCGGCGACGCGAAGGTGATTGCCAGCGTCATCGAGAATCTGGTGCGCACTGCAGGTGTCGAATACGAAATCGGTGTGGTTGATGGCGCGATGAACAACCTGCACGAATACCAAGACGCTTGGGGCTTCACGCAGGTCGCACAAGAGTGGGCAGAATCGAGTGCGTTCGCCGGCGACGAAACGAAGGCGAGCGTTGCGGCAAGAATGCAGTCCACGATCATGGACTTGAAAGGCCTCTGGCCGTCACTGAATCCGGACGGTGGTGTCGATGGTCGCGCCGCACAGTTGTACGGCGCAGCTGGACAGATCAGCGTGGCGGCAGCGGATCTCTCACGCTAAGGCGCCACCTCGCAGCTGCCGTCGAGCGCATCGATCCAGTCGCTGATTAAGCGCACACCCTCAGCGTGCGCCAGCGATCGCCCTAGCTCGGGCATCATGACCGCAGGCTCGGTCGCAGCCATGCGGTAGGCGAAGATCGACGCATCCGCATTACCGGGAACGATATCGAACTGTCGATCACCCGTACCGGTTCCCGCGGCGATCGGCGGCTTGCAACGACCGAGTGTCGGGCCCATCGTCGTCGATGCCTCCAGATGCAGTCCAGACGTATCCGCCGGACCGACAGCATTGTGGCAATGGGCACAGTTGATATCGAGATACGCGCGCGCTCTTTGATCCAACGGTTCCGAGGCATCGTTCCACACTGCATTGCGTGGTAATTCGACAGATGCAGGCACATTCTCCAGAAGTCCGAATTGCTGCCAGTACTGCAGTTGGTTAGCCACGCCCGTCGCATACGCGAAACTTCGATTGAGGTGTCTGGCTTTGGGTCCGATGGGTCGCAACTCGCGCGTGGTCGCATTCGTCGCGTGACAACCCGCGCATTGATTGGCATTAGGCACGACATACGGAAACGATTGAGTGCCCTCCTCGGACACAAGATCGAGCCTTTTCAAATCACCGGCACGTTTCAGCATCGCTTCGGTTTGATCCGCATTCCAGACATACGGCAAGGCATCCCAACCATGTTCGCGGCGCACCAGCAATCGCGTTTCGATCAACTTCACAGAGCTGAGGTCAAACCCCGCCAGCAAACGATCAGCGGTTGCGTCATTCTGTTGCAGCACTCGCTTACCAGACGGATCCGACGTCGGATAATAGAAGGTCTTTGAAATGACGGTGCCGACAGGGAATGCAAACGTCTCTGCCTCGTCGTACGCGGCGGCACTGCCTTCAGGCAGCCAGACCGTGCGAAGCTTGTGCGCGTAATCGGAGAACAACGCGCTGTTCAGATCGTAGGGAACAACTCGGTTATTCAACGTCAGTGTCTTACCGTTAAAACGGAACAATTGCCATGCGCTTAGTCGCGCTGGATTTTCCAGCGTATGAAACACCGGTTGCGCAGGACCAGCTCTACCGCACGACAGCAGAGTAGCGGCGACAACAACAAGCCACGCGCGTAGCTTCAACCCGCAGACCCCAGAACTACTGACGGCAGTTTCGGCAAGTCGCAATCGTGCAATGTGGACTCCTCGCGGGGATCAGAATAGTCATTCGGGCCGTCTGCGTTTAGGACTTTTACGTCACCGTTGTTGACGCAAATTCGTTGCATGATTGGCATCTGACCATCGATTAACTTCGCATTATCTGCAAAGCCATCCCATATGACATCGGGGAACGCGCCACCGAAGCCATACAAGGCGAGCTTCAAGGCCTTCAGATCCAGGCCGTCGGGCGCATCACCACCGCCTTCGAAAACATTGTCGTAAATGTAGATCGCTTCGGGATAGGGGTCATAACCGTCGACCGTATCACCGTCGCCGTAGTTCGTTGAGTAGACGCTGGAAACGATGACATTCGCGGTGCGGTTATTGCGAATCTCATTGCCGAAGATCTCGACGTTGTCATTTGAGTTCACAACAATGCCGGATCCCGCCGGTACGCTGGCCACCGGTGTGCCCTTGTGACCGAAATTATCGGTGTTGTTATCGAACACCTGATTGTTGAATACACGCGTGCTCTTTCCCTCCTGCTGGAGGTTAGGCATGTTGAAGACAAGAATGCCGCCGGTGTTGTTGGTGGCAACGTTGTCGTAAACATCGGCGTCGATCGTGTTTTCGATCTCGATACCGGCGACGTTGTACTCCGCACGGTTACCGCGCACGATCACGTTTTTGGATTGGCCAATGTACAGGCCGGCATCCGATGCGTCGATGGCGACGTTGCCCTCCATCAAAACGTTGGTCGTCTGCACCGGATAAATACCGTAAGCGCCGTTACTAGTCTTATGCCCACCGGTCCACTCGGTGCGCACACGCCGGATGACGATGTTGTTGCCCTCCGTCACCTTTAGCGCATCGCCGCGTGTGTCTTCGATCGCAAGGTCTTCGATCGTGAAATCGCTGGCGGTGACAAGCAATCCCTCTGCCCCGGCGACCTGGTCTTTGAACGTCAAAATTGACTTATCCATACCAGCGCCACGGATCGTCACGCCATCGACGGCAAGACTTAGCGAGCGATCAAAAGAGAACACACCTTCGGGAATCGTGATCACGGTGCCAGGCTTGGCATCCAGCAATTCGAGCTGGAGTGTTTCCTGGTAAGTCGCGTCCGCGACTGTTTCTGGCCCACTGTCTGAGGTGCAAGCCGCGACGGCGATCAGCAAGATCGCCGTCAGGCCTTGGTAACGAAAAGTGTGCATGGCAGTCCCCACAACTATCCCCCAACATTAAAGCTAGTATATATTATCTTTTTTTGACAATACGCGTATCAAAAATACGATCTTCCACTCCGGGAGAAGTCACTCACATCCACACTTGCAAATAACTGACTGGTCATTTATTAATAGCTCTATGAAACGAGCTCGAACAGATTCCGCCAAAGATGCCCGTAAGCAAAGACTGATGGCCGCCGCACTGGATGAGTTCTACGAACGCGGTTTTGCGGCAGCTCGAATGGAAGACATCGCGCAGCGAGTCAAGCTGTCTAAAGGGACGCTGTATCTGTATTTCTCGTCAAAAGACGATCTGTTTCGTGCATTGATCGATACGTACGCGGTCCCAAACCTCGAACAGATTGAACAAATCATGAGCAACGCCCCTGCTTTCAGCATGGCCCTCGATGCCATCGCTGTATTTGCTCCGGAAATGATCACGAAGACGCACTTACCGAAACTCTTAAAGGTATTGGCAGGTGATAGTCATAACTTTCCTGACGTGGTTCAGAGTTATCGCAGCGAAGTGATCGACCGTGGTCTCGCAGCTATTGCCGGACTCCTGGCACGGGCTGACAGTGACGGTGAGATTCAGGTCGACGATCCCGCATTGGTTGCTCGCCTTGTCATCGCCCCTATGGTGTTATCGCTCCTATGGCAAGCGGTCTTCGACCGTACGAAAGGCCCAGCAGTAGATCTCGCAAGATTATTTCAATTGCACGCGCAATACATGAAGCGAGCGCTCGGAGTCGAAGATGCCTAGCATGAATCGACTCCCACGTTTCGCACTCTTCGCCATCGTTGGCGCAACACTCGGTTGCCAACCCGATGAGCCACAGCCAACCATTGGCTATGTCGAAGCAGACTGGCTTTATGTTGCCGCGCCAGGCGCTGGTTGGATAACCCAGGTGGATGTTGAAGAAGGGGACATCGTCGCGGTGGGCGACTTGCTATTTACTCTCGACGACCAAATTGAGCAGGCAGCCACTGCAGAAGCATTGGCCAGGATCGCCGAGGCGACCGCTCGAGCGAAAGACTTGAGTAGCGGCGCACGACGTGAGGAGTTACTGACCCTGAAGGCTCGTTTGCGCGAAGCCGAAGCACTACTGCAGCGAGCTGAAGCGAACTACTCGCGTACCATGCCACTCGTTGAAAAGGGCATCGAACCCAATAGTCGCGGCGATGACGTGAAAGCAGAACGAGACAGTGCCCGAGCCAATACCGCAGCCCTGAGAGAAGACATCCGTGTAGCGGAGCTGGCCGGTCGATCCCAGGCACGTGCAGCCGCTGACGCGACGGTGCAAAGCGCTCAAGCCGCTTGGCAGCAGAGCGAGCTTCGCCTGAACGAACGTACCGTAACAGCGCGTAAAGCGGGACGCGTAGAAACCACCATTCTGGTAGAAGGCGAGTTCGCCACAATGGGCGCACCGGTGTTGGCGATGCTCCCGGATGACGGCCTGATGGTTCGCTTCTATGTACCGCAAGCAGAACTCACTGATGTCTATGTTGGACAGTCCGTCAGGATTCAATCAGATGGTGCCACCAACGCGATCTCGGCCACGGTTTCACGTATCGCGACAGAAGCAGAGTTCACGCCACCTGTTATCTACACACGCGATATGCGAGAGAAACTGGTTTTCCTGGTCGAAGCGACGCTGCCGAAGCGCTCGAATCTGAAGCCCGGTCTACCCGTCGAAGTGTCATGGTGAACGAAGAGCTCGCCATCGATGTGCACGGACTTGTCAAACGCTTTGGTGAGAAGACGGCCGTCAATGGTGTGGACATTGCGATGCCGCGCGGTCAGGTTTGGGGGTTTTTGGGGCCCAATGGATCTGGCAAGACGACTACTATCCGCATGATCTGCGGTTTATTGACCGCTTCTGAAGGAACCGGTCGAGCACTGGGTTTCGATATTCACAAGGAGAGCGCAAGCATCAAGGCGAGAGCCGGATACATGACGCAGAAATTTTCGTTCTGGACCGACATGACAATTCGCGAGAATCTGGAATTCGTGGCGAGACTGTACTGCTTGCCAGATATTGAATCTGCCGTTCGCAAGACTCTCGATAAGTTAGGGCTGAGCGATCGCCAAGACCAACTCGCTGGTGCATTGTCTGGCGGATGGAAACAACGACTGGCGCTGGCGGCAGTCACCATGCACAAACCCCAGCTGCTCTTGCTTGATGAACCTACCGCTGGTGTGGATCCACAGGCGCGACGAGACTTTTGGGACGAGATTCACCGCTTGTCGTTGTCAGGCATGACCGTTCTTGTCTCTACGCATTACATGGATGAGGCGGAGCGCTGCGATCGTATCGTTTACCTAGCCAATGGCAGCAAAGTCGCCGAAGGCACCGTTGCAGAAATCATCCGCGAATCGAAACTGCACACCTTTCGCGCTGAAGGCGATGGTGTGCGCCAGTTGTCCGAATCGCTTAAAGGCAAGGCTGGCCTCGATCACGTCGCATATTTTGGGGCCGCGCTGCATGTCAGTGGGAGCGACCCGACCGCCATCGAGAGAACGCTCATAGACTACGGTCACTCAAACGTTGTGTGGAATGAGGTACGCCCCAGTCTCGAGGACGCCTTCATTGCGTTGATGGCGAAAGCCGGCGTTGACCATCGAGTTCACTCATGAGCGCGTCTATCGCGCGGATCATTGCTGTGGGCATGAAAGAGCTCGTCCAGATGCGACGGGACCGGCTGACTTTTGCGATGATGTTTGGCATTCCTGTTATGCAACTCATCATGTTCGGTTTTGCGATCAACCTCGACCCCAAGCAACTACCGACAGCGCTGCTTGTCGAGGAACAAACGCCCATCGTTCGATCGCTTGTTTCGGCTATGAGAGCCTCCGGCTACTACGACTTCGTCGTGCAAACCGATGATCCTCGACAAAGCTCAGCATTGCTGGCTCGAGGCGATGTTTCATTCGTCGTTTCTGTTCCAAGTGGATTTACGCGAAAGTTACTGCGCGGTGAGCGTCCGCAGATTTTGATCGAAGCAGACGCATCCGACCCCGCCGCGACTTCAAATGCTATCGGGCAGGCAGAAAAGATCCTAACCCAGGCGCTGCGCCATGACTTAAACGGCAGTGTCGCGAATATCGCAGCCGGTGCTACACCCTTCCAACTCATCGTGCACTCCAACTACAACCCGGAAGGCAAGACCAGCTATAACATCGTCCCAGGTTTGCTCAGCGTCATACTGACCATGACGCTGGTGATGATTACCGGCA
>JBCAZB010000053.1:0-11149 GCA_038533315.1 Pseudomonadota bacterium
AATCGTTCGGCGTGGTTGCGGCGTGTGTCGATACTTTAGGGCGAGTCGGTCAGATTGTGCAAATGCTTCACAACCTGATCGCGGGATGAGCCTTCGCTCTGTCCAAACAACAGCGCGGCGAATCCGCTGACTTGCGCCGCCGCCACCGAGTGTCCATACACGAGGTCGTAGCGTGCCGCCGGCGCTAACGACAGCGCATGACGCGGCGCGCCGACGACGACTTCTGTCGAACCTGCCGGCGCCGCTGCAGCATCGCTTACGCCAAACGCATAAATGACGCCAGGTTGGTGTGTGGGGAAACGCATCGACGCAGCCCTTCGCTCGTCGTAGGCGGCAACCACCAGCGTACCCTGTCGTGTCAGTTGATCGATCAACTCATCAAGCACGCGGTCTTTTGGCCCGGTGATACTGAGGTTCAGTACATCCGGCTGCAGCGCAACGGCTGCATCCAGTGCCAACGCCAGCGTCAGCGTATTGCAACGCCCACTCGCGGCATCGAGCGGCTGCCAGCAACCCCGCAACAGTTCAATGTTCGCGGCCTGTGAGATACCGACCATGTCGCTATCCGGGAGCGGCCTAGCGGCGATCAAGCCGACCATTGCTGTGCCATGTGCTTCGCCATCGATATCACCGAGATTGCCAGCGAAGTTCTGCTGACGCAGCGCGGTGCCACGCAAGGCCGGATGCGACCGATCGACTGACGTATCAACAAGGGCGATCGTGATCCCATTGCCAGCGTCGGTGCCAACGGCAAAGCCTGCGGGCTTCGGCCAGCTTGGCGTGGGCGCAGCGACCGACATCGTGGTGAAATCCACAAACGGCTGCACCCACTTCACACCGGGCTCAGCGCGAATCGCAGCGAGCGTCGAGGCGTCGGGTTTTTCAATGACGATGCACTGGATCGGCAGACTCTGCAGCGGCCATTGCGTCAGTACTGTGACATCGTGTTTTTTCGCGAGTCTATTGGCGACTCGAAGCAATGCCGGATCGTTCGCGTAATCGTTGTAGCCCAAATACCCCGGTATCGATGCACTGCGTTTGCGACGATCCGGCCTTGTGTCGTCGAGAACTATGACGACCGCCTCGGCGCCCTCCGGCACCGGATCACCGAACGTGGTCGGTCCGTTCGCCACGCAACCACTCGCGAACACCAACGCGAGCGCAAGCCAGTGTCGCAGATCCGTCATTCGGACCCCCCGACCACGGTGGTCGCGATGACGACATCGCGCGCATCCAGCTCGTCGGCGATCGCTTGCAGTGGATTGTCTGTCGTCGTGGCGGTCACGACCAACAGTCTACCGCCCTGCTCGACGTATTCGAGACTGAGACCCAGATCTCGAAGCAACGTATCTCTCTCGTGCTCTGGCAGCGGCGATCGGAGTAGTACATGCAACTGCTGGCCTCCGGCGGTTTGGCCCGCATCAAACGCGGTTTCGAATTCATTCACGGTAGGGCCGGTATCGCCACCAAAACGGTCCTGTACGACCGGTGACATCATCAGCATGACAGCGGCACAGGTCGCGCCAACAGCCCAGAACACCGGCATCCGACGACGTGGCCGCGGCTGGTCGATACGCGCCGCGACCGACGCGAACTGGAACCGACCTTCGGCGCCCGCTTCGGCTGCTTCCGAAACCTGACCGGCCTCTGCTCTTAGCGCCTGTTGGAGACGCCGTTGAAAATCAAACTGGGCAGCGAGCTCAGCATCTTCAGCGATGCGCTGCTGCATAAAGCGCGCATCGTCGTCGCTCAGATGCCCGTTGATAAAGTCCTCAAGCATCGCCATCGCCTTGTCCTCGTGGTTGTCTGACTGTTGTGACATCACACTGACCCTCTATTGCTATCTGTATCCAGCGATCGTTGGGCCTCGGCCAGAATCGCTTTGATCTTCTTGCGCGCATGGTGGAGTCGTGTCTTCACCGTGTTCGCGGGACACTTGATGATGTGCCCGATCTCTTCTATCGAATAGCCCTCGAAATAGCAGAGCTCAATCACCATCCGATGCTTGGCGGACAGTTGATGCACGGCAGCAGCGAGGTGCTGGTTGTCCTCGACGTGCTCTGCGTTGTCAGCAGAGACCGCATCGAGTTGTTCGTTATCAGTGAGATGAATCATAGCGTTTCGTCTCTGACTTTTTTTGACGAGTCGCAAGCAGGCGCGGTAGGCGATCGTGAACACCCAACTGGACACCTTGGCACGCGATTCGTACTGCGTGGCCTTATTCCAAACGATCAACATCACGTCGTTGTAGGCCTCTTCGATCAACGCCATGTCGGGCGTGAGTCGATGCATGAAGCGAACCAGTCTTGGCCGCAATCGCTCGTAGAGTCGTTCCATCGCAGCCATGTCTCGGTTCTCAGCAACACGCACCAACAGAACGCGATTCTCGCGCTCATCGTCGGCTTTCTGCTGTTCCGTTGTGGCCTGATCCGTCATGCTGCAATTTCACTCAATCTGGTTGAACCAATCATCGGCGCGTTGAGCGCCGGGGTGACCCAACACCCCGGCGCTTCGTCGCTTGACCTAGTTCGTCGCGGATTCCTGCGCGATGAACGAGTACCGGCCATTCAGAATGTCATCGACATCCGGTGCGATCGCCGATTCGCTGACGAACAGCCCGGCAACCTCAGGGTCCGCCAACAAACGGCTGACAACCGTCTCCGCGCCACCGCTGGCCGATGTCACATTGACCGTGACATTGGTCGCATCGATACCGGCAACACGCACCGTAGAGATAAACCGTCCGTCATAACGATCCTGCAGTGACACGTAGCCGATGCCGGTCGCGCTGGTGGCATTCGCCGGGTCGACCTGGCTGCCATCCATTTCGGCCCGGAACACTGCACTCTCCGCTGACACAATCTGCCCTCTCACTTCGCCGCCGGGATTGGCTGCAGAGTGGACATTAACATAGGTACCACCCTCGACGATCTGGTTGAAATCGAGCTCGGCAATCGCGTCATCCGCGGTGCCCCGATACTGCGTCGTTGAGGCACCGACCGGCTGCAATGGCAGCAGCACCGGGCCGTTGATGCCCGCAAAACCGGCATGTAGATGAACGGGCCCGATCGGCGCATCGAGGAACGGCTCGAAGCCTTCCACCGTCGTCAACGCGACGACCGATTGCGTGTACGGATTCACTGTCAGATACGACACGCCGGCAATACCCGCTTCGTTAACGACAACCGGATTTTCCTGCGCACCTTGCAACTCAGCGCGGCTCGCAAAGACGCCGCGCGGTGTTAGCTGCCCACGCAACTCGCCACTCGCATTGTCGGCAGAGTGAATGTTGAGATAGGTACCGCCGTTCACCAGCCGATCGAAATCGAGCTCGGCAATCAAGTTCGCCTCAGTGCCCGAATATTGCGTATCGGAACCGTTGACGGGTTGCAGCGGTAACAGCACCGGCCCGTTTTCGCCTGCATAGCCCGCGTGCAAGTGGACCGGTCCGATTGGCGCATTCAGGAATGGTACAAAACCTTCGACACTCGAATTGATGACCAGCGTCTCTTCACTGGCATTGACGGTGGCGTAAGCAACACCGGATACGCCAGGCGCATTCGTGACCGCTGGATTCTCCTGCTGCCCTTCCAACACCATACGCACCACGTCGATGTCACGCAGCGCCAGTTGGCCACGCAACTCACCACTGGGATTTTCGGCCGAGTGAATATTGATGTAGGTACCGCCGGCTGCGATGCGCGTGAAATCGAGCGGCGCGACCGCGTCGAGTTCGCTACCGCGATAGTCGGTTTCCGACCCATCGACCGGATTCAGCGGTAACAAGACAGGACCATTCTCGCCAGCGAAACCACTGTGCAAATGCACGGGCCCGATCGGCGCGTCGAGGAACGGCACAAAACCCGTAACGTTGGCGTTGATCAGAATGCGTTCTTCGTCGGCATTCACGGTCGCGTAGGACACGCCAGAGATGCCAGCGGCATTCGCGACTGCCGGATTTTCCTGCGCGCCCTGGAGTTCCATGCGTGCAACGTCGACACCCCGCGGGACGAGCTGACCACGCAATTCACCCGACGGATTCGCTTCGGAATGCACATTGATGTAGGTGCCGCCGTCCGCGATCAAACCAAAGCTCAGCGTGTTGATCGCGTCGGCCTCGGTGCCTCTAAACACCGTTTCGGTTCCGTCGACCGGCTGTAACGGCAGCAGTACGCCACCGTTCTCACCCGCGAAGCCCATGTGCAGATGGACCGGACCAATCGGCGCGTCGAGGAACGGCACAAACCCTTCTACGGCTGTGTTCACGACGATACGCGACTCCGCGACGTTGAAGGTGGCATAGGCGACGCCTGCGATGCCGTCGGCGTTGTCAATCGCCGGATTTTCCTGCGCACCCTGCAGTTGCATGCGTACGCTGTCGATACCGCGCGGTACGATCTGACCGCGGAGTTCACCACTGGGATTCGCAGCAGAGTGAATGTTGACGTAGACACCACCCTCGGCGAGAACCGCGAAATCAAGATCACCTGAAATATCAGCCTCAGTACCGCGATAGACCGTCTCCGACTGACCGACCGGCTGCAGTGGTAACAGAACGGGGCCGTTTTCACCGGCAAAACCGGCGTGCAGATGTACCGGACCGATCGGCGCATCGAGGAACGGCGTGAAACCTTCGACGCGACTGTTGACGACGATCTGCTCATCGTCTTCATCAAAGGTCACGTAGGCAACGCCTGATACACCCGCCGCATTCATCACCGCCGGGTTCTCCTGTTGACCTTCCAATTGCAAACGGACGACATCGACGTCGTCAGTAAAGATCTGCCCGCGCAGTTGACCACTGGGGTTCGATGCGGTGTGCAGATTGAAATACCAGCCGCCGCTCAGAAACGTTTCGAGATCATTGCCGCCAATATCGGCAAAATCGCTAATCGAGGCAGAGGCCTCGAAAACAAGTGGATCCGCGGTCGGCGCCAAACCGAGCAGCACACCGCCATTTTCCCCAGCAAACCCGGAGTGGATATGCACCATTGTAATCGTGTCACCATCGTCGAGGTTGGTGGCGGTGACCTTCGCTGTGACCTCGAGGGTCATTTCGTTCACCGTGATTTCACCGATCGCGGTCAGGTTGGCATTGACCGGCGCCAATGGCGTGTCCGTGACTTCCTGCCGGGCTTCCAACGATACCTCAAGTGTGCGCACTTCGATGGACGAAGGGGACTCATCCAGCTCAACGCTCGGCAATGACGCCGAAGGCAACGATTGCGACGGTAGACTTGCAGACGGTAGCGATGCGGAAGGCAGCACAGCCGACGGCAGCGCCTGATCGGCGACGCCGCGAATCGTCGCGATTTCTTCGGCTTCGGGAGCGTTTTGTGTAATGGTCGTGCCATTGTCGCAGGCGGCCAGTGCCACCGCAGTCACGACCCCACCGAACAAGTTTCTGATTTTCATGATGTTCTCCGTAGGGGTTTGGACGCACGAATTCCTAAACGACTCGTGAGTTAACCGCTAAGAGGACGTCTGCAACCGCTCAGGTTCATTTTCCGAAAATTTTTTTCCGACGGCGATTCGCCGCCGCACAGCGCCGGCTGCAGAAAAGAGCTTTGGATGGTTTGTTTGGGTGGTCTGGCCGGGCGGTCCAGGTTTTGCGTCAGGCGATCGCCTGCATCACTTTTTGCGGCTCGGCGACGCCGTAGCCCTGAGCGTAGTCGATACCCATACCGCGCAACATCGTGATGATCTCGGGATTCTCTGCGAACTCCGCAATGGTCTGCTTGCCGGTTAAATGACCGATCTCATTAATGGACCGAACCATTTCGCGATCGATCGGATCATGCAGAATCTCTTTGACAAAGCTACCGTCGATTTTGAGGTAATCGACCGGGAAGTGCTTCAGGTAACCGAACGACGACAGGCCTGTACCGAAATCGTCCAGCGCAAACTTGCAGCCCAACTCTTTCAGCGCATTGATAAAGCGGTTGGCCTGCGAATAGCTCGCGATCGCGGCCGTCTCGGTGATTTCAAAGCAGATCTTCTCGGGCGAAATACCGCTCGTTTGGAACTGCTCAACGACGAACGGCAGAAATTTTTCATCGCCCAGACTCTGCCCGGAGAGGTTGATCGAGCACAGTGACAAGCGCGCGCGCTCGTCGGCCTCCGATACGAGCCAACGCAGTGCGTTGCGAATGACCCAGCGATCGATGTTCGGTGTGATGCCATATCGCTCTGCAGCAGAGATAAACAGATCTGGCGATACCAGGGCGCCGTTTTCATCACGCATTCGCAGCAACAACTCGTAATGCGCGCCGGCATCTTGCTCCTGCAGTGGCAGAATGGTCTGACGGAATAATTCGAAGCGATTTTCTTCAAGCGCATTGTTAATGCGCGCGGCCCATTGCATTTCACGCCGCCGGCGCATCATGTCGATGTCGTTCTCGTGATACGAATGCAGACGGTTGCGGCCGGCATCCTTCGCTGCCGCGCACGCGCTATCCGCTGCCGACAACACGCCAGCTACGTCGTCTTCCTGCGTGGCGTTCAACGGTACAACACCGATACTGGTGGTCAGTCGGAAGCTGCGTTCGTCCCAGATAAACTTAAAGCCGCTCACCGCTTCGCGTAACGCATCCGCCGTGGTCATCGCCTCTTCGATCGTGCAACTTTCCAGCAGCACACCAAACTCGTCGCCACCCAACCGCGCGAGCGTGTCGCGCCAGCGAATCTTCGACTTCAGCAACGCGCCCAGCTGACTCAACAAAGCATCACCTGCACTATGCCCACAGCTGTCGTTAATGATCTTGAACTGATCGAGATCGAGATAACAGACCACATGAGATACATCGCGTTGCTCGCTGCTTTTTAGCGCACGCTCAACGCGTTTTTCGAATTCGCGCCGATTGACAAGCCCGGTCAGGAAGTCATGACTGGCGTGATAGCTCAACTTGCGATTGAGTTCGCGCGCCTCACTCACGTCGTGGAAAACGAGTACGCCGCCCGTGATCATCGAGTTACCGTCTCGGATTGGAGATGCGGTGCTTTCAATGTAGAGCTCGTTGCCATCGCGGCGGATCAATAAAATCGGGCGATTCGATTTGACGGCACGGCTGCGACGCACGGCGACGGCCAGCGGGTTTTCGAGCGGTTCGCAAGTTTCTTCGTGAAACGCGCGGAATACCTCGTCGAGTGGTCGGCCCGTCGCGTCGTCCACTTTCCAGCCGGTCAGCTCCTCGGCCACCGGGTTCACGTACTCGACAATATTATTCTCGTCGGTGGTGATTACGCCGTCACCGATTGACTGCAAGGTGATTTGAGCGCTTTCCTTCTCACGGAACAACGCCTCTTCGTATAACTTGCGCTCATTGATATCGACTTCAACGCCGATCAAGCGCAGCAGGCGCCCCTGTTCGTCCATCACCCCGCGTGCGCGACTCTCAACCCAGTGCCAGTCGCCATTGCAATGACGCATGCGATGGGTGCTGACAAACATGTCGCTGCGACCTTCGAGGTGCGCGCGCATTTTGGATTGCACCGACGACATGTCATCCGGGTGCACCAGACGATACCAATCCGGGGCGATGTCGTCCTCGTCCACATCGTAACCGAGCATTTCTTTCCAACGTCGCGAGAACGTGACCTTCTTGGTCTCGCCATCGAAGTCCCAGACGCCATCATTCGCTGTGACATGCAACAGCTGGTCACGCTGGCGTAAATCGGTGAGTTCGAGCGACTGATCAACGTTGGCAAGACCCGCGCTCAGGTTTGCTGCCAGCAATTTCATCAACAACGTGAGATCGGTTTGCCAGGAGCCGTCGGTCGATTCTTTGACGAAACCAAGCACGGCGCGCAATTGCGTCTCTTCGCTGTTACCACGACGGGCTTCGACGCCACCGAGCAAGCAGGTGCCCATGTGGATCGCATTCAGTGTGTCTGCCGCGGACTTGAGTTCGTGTCGGGCTGGCAAATCGGCCGACAACTCGACGGTACGCAGGCCAGCCAGTCGTTGGCGGAGCGCAGGCAGCTCGGATAACACTCGTGATTCGAGCACTTGCGGCCGGCAACGCGTGAACGGTGCGGTTGCAGCGATGACCTCTGAGAACGTGTCACCGTCGTCATCGAGCAGGGCGATGAAGACGGCATCGACGGCCGTCGCCTCGCGCAACATCTGCACGGGGCCGAGCAATGAGTCGATTAGTGAATCGGTTTGCGGTGACAGGAAACTGACGGCGACCTGGGTGTACAACGCATCGACTGCTGGTGCACCACCGCCGGCACGCATAGTGAGCGCCGGTGAAATGCCGCTGGCCGATGTGTCGTGTTCTGCCATCTTTTGCATAGCGTCGCAGTACCGAAGCGTGCGCGCTCACACCCTTTATGTCGTTTCCAGTTTTCCCCGACCGCGACGCCACGGAACATGGATCGCAGGTTGTTGGCCGATGCGGGCTTTTTGCACCACAATCGAGCTTTGATCCTATTCTGTCATGCTTTGTCAGGAATACAAGCTAAGCACCTGAAATCAGTAAAAACCATGAAAAAAACTCGTTGCTTTCATGGGCTTCGAAAGACAGCGCTGTCGACGCGACGTCAAGCATTTAACGTAATCTCATTGACAGACTGGCTGACCGCGCCCGCGGTGCAACGCGCGATTGACTCGCAAGCCAGTAGCGCATCACGGTAAGCTCTGCGGCTGAGTCAATGCTGGGGGAGCCCGCCGTGCCGCGTTTTTTCGATCATCGCCTACGTTTCTTACCTGCAGCGACGGTGCGCGCCGCTGCCGTGTTGTTGCTAACGACAACCGCTTTCGCCGACGTGCCGATCGTGCAACCCGGCGCACCCGGCGGCGATACCCGTGAAATCAGCGCCGACCAGGCCATTGAGATCGCTGATACGAGCTACTCGCCGGCGGACGCCACTTTTATGCGCGAGATGATTCCGCATCATCAGCAAGCCGTCGAGATGGCCGCATTGGTCAACGACCGGACAAATTCACCCGACGTGCGAGACATAGCCGGCAGGATCGATAGCGCACAAAGTGACGAAATCGCATTCATGAAAGACTGGCTGACCAGCCGTGGCGAACCCGCCATGATGATGCACGAGGGCCACGCGATGGACATGGCGGCGATGGCCGCGATGGGCATGGCAACACCGGCGCAGATGGCGGAACTGGCGACACTGCAAGGCGCAGACTTTGACCGGCTATTCTTACAACTGATGATTCGCCACCATGAAGGTGCGGTCGACATGGTCGAACGACTGTTGGAAAGCCCCGGTGCAGCCTATGACCCTGTACTGTTCGAATTTACGAGCGATATTACTAATGATCAGACCGCTGAAATCGAGCGGATGAACGGAATGTTGCTTGGCTTGTCCGATGATCCTCGCGCCGATCTCGCCGCGGGCTTCGATGATGCCGGTGCAGCGATCAGCAATCTGACGCTGGTCGCGTCACTACCGAAACCGACCGGTTTTTTTGATCCTGCCAATCCAGCCGGTTTACCACCGGAGAAACCTGAAGACGAAACATCGCAAGTTGATACCACGACGGAAGATGCGGAATCCGACAAGAAAAAGAAACCATACGATCGTTATCCGTTGTTGAGCTTTGCCAACACCGACATGGCCTTTTTCGACGACGTTATGGTCGCCGGTAGTTATCACGGCTTTAACATGTACCGACTGCCCGAGTCGGGTGTTCCCGTGCACATGGCATCGGTTGTCTGTCCCGGTGGTCAGGGCGATGTCAGTGTCGTCGGCGATCTATTAATAATGTCGGTAGAGCAAACACGCGGGCGTCTCGACTGTGGCTTACAGGGCATCGATGAAGACGTCAGCGACGAGCGGTTTCGCGGCTTGCGTATTTTCAACATCAGCGACCCGCAGCGCCCTGTGCAGGTCGGTGCCGTGCAAACCTGTCGTGGCTCACATACGCATTCCGTGGTGTCCGGGCCCGGTCGCGACGGCAAACTGATCGTATACAACTCCGGTACATCGAGCATTCGCGAAGAAGACGAACTACCCGGTTGTATTGGCGATGTGCCCGGCGACTCGAGAACGGCCTTGTTCCGCATCGATGTCATCGAAATTCCAGTGGACGACCCGGCGAGCGCACGCATCGTGGATAGCCCCGCTGTGTTTGCCGATGACGGGATCATCGCCGGTCTTTGGCGGGGTGGCGACCACGGCGATGACACGCAGGAAACCAACCGTACCGATCACTGCCACGACATCACGGTGTTCCCTGAAAAACGCATCGCGGCCGGCGCGTGCTCTGGCAACGGTATCCTGTTCGATATCAGTAACCCGCTGAAGCCGAAGCGTATTGACGAGGTCGTCGACAACGGATTCGCCTACTGGCACTCGGCCACGTTCAACAATGACGGCACCAAGATCCTGTTTACCGACGAATGGGGTGGCGGCAGTCGTCCCCGTTGTCGCGCCTACGATCCATTGACGTGGGGCGCCGACGCAATCTATGACATCGTCGACGGTCAACTCGAGTTTGGGGGCTACTTCAAGATCCCGGCGCCGCAAAGCGATACCGAAAACTGTGTCGCGCACAACGGCTCAATCGTACCTGTTCCTGGCCGCGATATTTTTGCGCAAGCCTGGTACCAGGGCGGATTGTCGCTGATCGATTTCACCGACTCTGCCAATCCGATCGAGATCGCTTACTTCGATCGCGGGCCGGTCGACGAAGAACACCTGATCTTGGGTGGCTATTGGTCGACCTATTGGTACAACGGCAAAGTGTATGGCACCGAGATCGCGCGGGGCATCGATGTCTGGTCGCTGACGCCGAGCGAACACCTCAGTGCCGAGGAGATTGCGGCGGCCAAACTGGCCGACCAGGGCGAGCGTTTTAACCCGCAACAGCAATACCAGGTGACGTGGCCTGCCGATCCGGTCGTCGCGCGCGCTTACGTGACGCAACTGTCCAGAACCGAGGCGGTTGACGCCGACATGCTGCAGGCACTGCACGGACTGCTGGATGCCGTCGACGAACAGTTGCAAAGCAAGACATCGAATCGGGCGCTTGCCAAGCAACTGCGCCAGATGGCGAAACAACTGCAACGCGCCGATGTTCACGGTATCGACCGCCGCCGTGCCGACGCGTTATCAGAGACGCTTGGCGGCATCGTAAAACGCATTGGCTAGCCTTTCACGAAACCGCTGGCTGACGATAGTC
>JBCAZB010000054.1:0-11147 GCA_038533315.1 Pseudomonadota bacterium
GGCATGAATGCCATCATCAAGCCGAATGTTCTGCGGTCGAAAGCGGACACCTTCGAGCATCGGCTGCATGATCGCGAGCGTATCGTCGGCCAGATCGATCGCGCGGAACAACGGTGCTTTGAGGCGCTGCAGATCGCGGTGATACCCGGAAGTGAGTTTCTGCGTCAATGCTAAACACTCGACTAGACAAGCCTGTGCGGTCGCAGGCGCTGCCCGCACCAACTCGAGCACATCGGGGTTGCGCTTTTGCGGCATGATCGACGAGCCTGTGGTCAGCGAGTCCGGCAGACTCACATAGGCGAACTCTTGTGTGTAGAACAACAAGAGATCGCTTGCGAGACGACTACAATCACCCAGCAACAGATTGATCTCAAAACAGACCTGCGCTTCGGCCTTGCCGCGTGCCAATTGCACCGCTGTGACCGGTTGCTGGACCGCATCAAAATCGAGCGCCTGCGCGGTATGCTCCCGGTCGATATCGACACCGGGCGTTCCGTAACCAGCGGCGCTGCCGAGCGGTGACAAATTCACGCGCCGACGCGCCGCGGCGAGCCCGTCGATGTTGTCCTGCAGGCAGCTCGCAAAACCACCGGCCCATAGCGGCACACTGGATGGCATAGCCTGTTGCATGTGCGTATAACCGGGTAGCGCGGTCTCGGCTTCGCGTCCAGCCAGTTCAAACAAAGCGCCGATCAGTGCCTGGGTCTGTTGGCTCAAATGATCCAGCGCGTCACGCAGATACAGTCGTAACGCGGCCAGCACCTGATCGTTGCGCGATCTTCCAAGGTGCAGCCGTTTGCCCGCTTCGCCGATACGTTCGGTGAGCCGCGACTCAAGAGCGGTGTGCACGTCTTCTTCCGCGAGCGCGATTTGCCATTGACCGTCTGCATGCTCTACCGCCAGTGCATGCAGGCCATCGACGATGGCGCTGGCATCCGCAGCCGTCAACAAGCCTTGGGCTGCGAGCATCGTCGCATGGGCAGCTGACGCCCGCGCGTCATAGGCCACCAACCGTGCGTCGAGCAGATGGTCTTCACCAGCGGTATAGCGCAGTACACGATCGTCGAGGCTGGTGCCCTTTTCCCAGAGTCGACTCATGTGCTGATACCGCTGTGTTGCTCGGCGGGCGTCAGTGCGTCGATATCGTTGACGACCAACGTGCCGGTGCCTTCATTGGTAAACACTTCGAGCAGCAGGCTGTCTTCGACGCGGTGCGAAATGATGTGCACGCGCTTGACGCCTTGTTTGAGCGCCGCTTCGATCGCGGCTGCCTTCGGCAGCATACCGTCAGCCAACTGTCCGGAGGTTTGCATGGCGGCAAGCCCTTTGCGATCGATATAGCTGACCAGCGACCCCGGGTCGTTGATGTCAGCAAGGATGCCGGCAGCCGATGTCGCAAGAATCAGCTTTTCCGCATTGAGTTCCGCCGCGATGGCAGCGGCCACCGTATCGGCATTGATATTGAGCAACTCACCCTGCGCGTCGGCTGATAGCGGGCTGACGACCGGCATCAGGCCGTTGTCGAGCTGCTTACGCAGGATATCGGCGTCGACGGAATCGATGTCACCGACATGACCATAATCGATCTGGCCTTTTTCGGTTTCTACAGGCGGACGGCGATGCGCTTTGATCAGGCCTGCGTCGACACCGCTAATGCCAACGGCAGGCACATCTAGGTCGCGACACGCAGCCAGAATGCGTGTGTTGATCTGCCCGTTAAGCACCATCGCCGATACGTTGAGTGACGCCTCGTCCGTCACACGTCTGCCTTCGATAAACTGACTGTCGACGCCCAGTGCGCTCGCGAGCGCCGTCGACTGCGGTCCACCGCCATGCACTAGCACGATACGGATGCCGACCTGATGCAGAATGCCGACTTGTGTCATCAGCCGGCGCGTCGATGCCGCGTCGGCAAAGACCTCGCCGCCGGCTTTCAACACGAACACTTTTTTCTTGAACAGCCGAATGTAGGGCGCGGCGTGCTTCAGTGCCGAGACGACAATAGCTCTCTCGTTGTGGTTGTTCATTTGCCCGCTCCGAGCATGTCGTAGAGCACCGCCATCTGCGCCAGCATGCGGTTACGAGCCTGCGGGATCACGACGCTGCGCGGACCATCGAGTATCTCGTCGGCCACGACCACACCGCGGCGTACTGGCAAGCAGTGCATGAAGCGTGCGTCGTCTGCGGTGGGCGCGAACCATTGTTCATCGACGCACCAATCGGTCAGGTCAGCACGCGCAGCTTCGTCGCCGAGCTTGTCGCCGTAATGCGCCGTTGATGACCAGCTCTTGGCATAAATGATCTGGGCACCTTCCAGCGCTTCGCCACGTTCGCTGGTTTCATGCACGCTGCCGCCTGTCTTCGCCGCGGCGTCGCGTGCTTGCTGCATGATCGGATCGGGCAGCGCAAAGCCTTCTGGCCGCAGCACCGTAACATCCATGCCGCGCATGGCTGCCATGTGTAGCGTGCTGGCGGGTACTGCGAGCGGCAGTGCTTTCGGATGCCACGCCCAGCTCAGCACAAACTTGCCTCCATTGGCAGGCATTTGCAGGTCGTCGAGCGTTTTCCAGTCCGCGAGGCTCTGGCACGGATGACTCATCGCCGATTCCATATTGATCCACGGCGTATCTATCAGACTGGTCAATTCGGCGAATGCGCTCTCCGCGAGATCGTGGGCCAGGTTCTTCCGTTCGGCAAAGGCGCGAATGCCGATCGCATCGCCATACGAGGCCAGCACCGGTATCGCTTCGCGAATATGCTCGGCGGCGCTGCCGTCCATAACGATGCCGTGCCGTGACTCCAGACCATGGATCGACATGTCCGGGGAAATGACGAAAGCGCCACCGCCGAGCCGTGTCATCGCCGCCTGAAACGAGGCGAGCGTGCGTAACGACGGACTGAGAAAAAGCAGTGACAGCACCTTACCCGCGAGTGCCTGCGGTTCCGGGTGGCTGTCGAGTCTGCTGGCGAGCGCGACGAGCGCACTGATTTCGTCATGAGAAAAGTCGGAGAGATGATTGAACTTCTGCATTTAGGCACTTCCGTTGGGCAGCGCGAGCAGCGCAGCCTTGAGTTGGTCGATGTGATTCCGGCGTAGATTGAGTGGTGGCAATAGGCGCAGTACGTGCGGGTCTGCGCTTAAGCCCGTGAGAATGTCTGCAGAGAGCAGTCCGTCGCGAACTTCACGCGCAGGCTGTCGACAGCGCAGCCCCAGCAGCATCCCCTTGCCCTGAATAGCGCTAACCGGGCCAACGACACACTCAGCGCGTATCTGCGCTTCGCGTTCGCGTGCGTTGTCCATGAGATTCTCATCAGTAATCGTGTGGATGACCGCTTGAATGGCGGCTGCGGCAAGTGGCCCGCCGCCGAACGTGGTACCGAGGTCTCCGGCGTGACACTCGGCCGCAATGGCGTCGGTCGTTAGCACTGCGCCGCAGGCGACACCGCCGCCCAATGATTTGGCGGCGGTAACGATGTCGGCTTCAACACCCGCGTGCGAAATGGCGAACGGCAAGCCGGTACGGCCCATGCCGCATTGCACCTCGTCGGCGATAAACAGCGCGCCGTGCTCGCGAGCGGAGGCGGCCAGCGCTTGTAGAAAGTCTGCTTGCAAGTCGAATGCACCTGCGACGCCTTGCACCGGTTCGACGATGACAGCCGCTGTATCGGGGCGGCAAGCGTTGCGCGCGGCGGCGATGTCGCCACGTGGCACGAAACTGACGTCGAATGGTGCGCCTGGAAATGCATACCATTTGTCGCGCGCCCCCCAGGTAACGGCGGCAGCGGCCGTCGTGCGCCCGTGGAAGCCATACTCGACGGCCACCACATGCCGTCGGTTCAGTTTTTTGAAGGCCAAGCGCAAGGCGTTTTCATTCGCCTCAGCGCCGCTGTTTACAAAAAACGCGTGATTCAGATGCGACGGTGAGAAATGCACCAGTGCTTCAGCTGCGGCCGCACGCATTGGGTTCGCCACAATGTTACTTTGGAACGGCAGCGTTTCGAGTTGCTGGGTGACGGCCCGGAGCAGTGCGGGGTGATCGTAGCCGAGTGCGGCAACCGCATGTCCACCGTAGAGGTCCAGGACCTCACGACCATCGGCATCGCGCAGGTTTGGGCCGCTGCCCGAGACTGGCACGAAATCGAGCTGCGGATAAACCGGCAGCGTGTACTGCGCCTCGAGTGCTCGCGTGTTCACGTCCAACCCACCGCAGATTGCTCGAGACTATCGGTCTCGGTAAACCCTAATAGCCGATTCATCCATTGCATGCTGCCGCCCGCCGCGCCCTTCAACAAATTGTCGATTACGACACAAGCGGTGATCGCCTCGCCGTCGGTCGCGAGGCCGATATCCGCGTAGTTGCTGCCGACGACCGATTTCAGTTTCGGCATGCCATCGACCACACGCACGAAGTCGGCGTCCGCGTAGTACTGCGCGACTGCATCCTGCAGATCGGTCAAATCGACTGGCTTGCGCGCGACACCGTTGACCGTCATATGAATGCCACGCGAGAACGGCCCGGAATGCGGTGTGAAATGAAGTTTTGGCCGTACATCCGTGGCCGCTTCGAGGTGAGCTACCACTTCCGGAGCGTGGCGATGTGCAAGCGGTTTGTAGGCGAATAGATTGCTATGCCGCTCTGGCGTGTGCGTGGTTGCGATGGGTGTCTTGCCAGCACCGGTAGCGCCGGTGATGCCATTCGCAAAGAACCGTGGTTCGGCAAGGTTTGACGCAAGCAGTGGCGCCATCGCCAACTGCATCGCTGTAGCAAAACAGCCAGGGTGGGCGATGTGATGATCAGCGGCGATCTCGGCGAGTTCGGGGACCGCGCTTTTGAACGCCGCCAGTCGTTGTGGCGCGCCGTGTGGTTGCCCGTACACCGCAGCATAGGCCTCACTGTCGGCAAATCGGAAATCGGCCGACGCATCGACGATATGCAACTGCGTGCCGGACTCGGTGGCAGTTTGTATGAGGCTGTCTAACAGGCCAGCTGCTGCACCATGCGGTGCAGCGCAAAACACCGCTAATGTTGGGTGCGACGTAACCAGCTCGTTGACAGCATCACGTGCCATAAAGGCCTGCTGGAGACTGGGGTCGCGCAGATGATGGAAGACGCTCGTAATCGCCTGCCCGGCGAACTGGTCGGAGACGGCAGCAACGAGCGTCAGCTGGCTGTGCTGCGCGATCAGTCGCAGAAACTCCGCGCCTACATAACCGCCAGCACCGAGAACGATCGTGGGCGTCGTCATACCGTTTTCCCAAGACTTGCATAAACACAATCGCCTAGTGAGACAGCTTGCGTTAGCGCGTTAAAAGCGGCGACGTCGAGTTGATCACGAATCAAGTCGGTGCCGACTGCGTTATCGGTGGCAGGCCCTGTTACGACCGCGGGCTCCAGCTCGTATTGCTCGCGCAAGATCTTGACGCCACCCCAAGCGGCTACCGGATCGTTCGCACACAACACGACGCTCGTGAGCGCGTTGCGCACCCAGTCGTCGGCGAGGATTGCGTCGACACCGTAAGTGCCGAGCAAACCATCGCCCAATTCCATAACGATAACGTCGGGCTGTGCGGTCGCCAGTGTGGCGAGCAGTGCGCGGGTCAACGCGGGGCCATTCGCTCCTGTTGTTGTCATGACGCCGAAATCGGCGAACAACGTCGACGTGAACGCGCCAGCATCTTCCATCGCCAGCACATCGCGACGAAGTGATACGCCTGTCGCCTTGCACGCCGCGACGCGCAGGCCGTTGGCGCGCAGTCTTGCCACGATGGCACACGCGGCAGCCGTCTTGCCGGAGTCCATGCAAGTTCCGGCCAAAGCGACGACCGGGACCGATTTCGGCAACGGCTCCGTGATGTCGGGCAATGGTTGCTGTCCTGCTCGAGCCGGAACACCGATGCGTTCACCGAGATACGGGAAGTCGAGCACCATGCCGAGCACGCGACAGTCGAAAGGCTGGCCAAGATCCGGATTCGCTGAATCGCAGTGGCCCATGACGCCACCGATATTCAGCATCTGGATCGTATCGCCGCGTTCAAGCGACGTTGGCAGTGAGCCCGAGTAGCCGAACAGGGCCTTTCGATGTCCGAGCGCGCCGACCACGATATCGCCCCGGTTCAGGGTCGCCATGCGGCCGCTGGTCAGTTCGAGCGTGTTGTAGCGCGCCTTGTTGTTCAGAATTTCGATGGCGACCAGTACGCCTTCCTCACAGACAATGTCATCGGACAGGCGAACTTCCCGACCCAGGTTCTGGTGTTGGGCCAGTGACGCAATCTTGTCGACAAAAACGCTTCGACTACTCAACCGACTGACTCCACGCGACTCTGCAGGATCCCGGGGAGGGAGAGTATTCTGGAATAACCGCGCGCATCGGCGGCGCTCCACTCGCCGGCGGCTTCGCCATAGATGCCTTTGGTCGCTGAAAGCAGCGACGCGCTGGATTCGACGCCCGTGATAAACAAGCGGCCCGGCGTCAATTCGAAATGCACATCGCCTCTAACACGTTGCTGTGAACTCGCAAGCAATGCTTCGATATCGCGACACGCCGGGTCCAGTTGTTTGCCTTCGTGGACAAAATCGCCAAAGCTCTGGGAGACCTGTTCCTTGATGCGCAGTTGCAGCCCACTCAGCGTGAGTTTCTCCAGTTCCCGATGAGTTTCGATCAGAATCTCGGCGGCGGGTGCCTCGAAAGCAACGCGGCCTTTGGTACCGAGAATCGTGTCGCCGAGATGAATACCACGGCCTATCGCGAAACTCGCACCGAGCACCTCAAGTGCTTCAATGAGTGTGACTGGGTCGTGGGCCTGTCCGTCCAAAGCCACGGGAATGCCGGCGTCAAACGAGAGGGTGTGCGACGCTGCGGGACGCTGTGCGTGTAGCGCGCCGGACGACAGCACCCAGGCGGATTCGGGGATACTGCTCGCGCTGGTCAGCGTTTCCTGTCCGCCGATGGTGATTCCCCACAGACCGCGATTGATTGAGTAATCGGCGCCGGTTGGCGGCAGTGGCAAGTTGCGTTCGCGCAGGAAAGCGAGCTGTTGTTCGCGAATCCAGTGGTTGTCGCGTACCGGTGCCAGCACTTCAGCATCCGGCGCGAGGGCGTTCAAGGCAATTTCGAAACGCACCTGATCATTACCTGCTGCTGTGCAGCCATGGGCGATACACGTCGCGCCGGATTCTCTGGCAACGCGTGCCATCACTGCTGCCTGCACGCCGCGTTCGGCGCCCACACACAGCGGATAGCGCTGCCCCCGTTTGACGTTGCCCGCAATCAAGAAGCGCAGTACATCATCAAAAAACTGAGAACGGGCATCGACAATGCGGTGCTTGCTTGCCCCGAGTGCCAAAGCGCGTGTTTGCAAGTCTTCTGCTGCTTTTTCGTCGATACCGCCTGTATCCACGGTGACCGTAACCACCTCGCAGCCATACGTTTCCTTTAGCCAGGGAATACAGAAGGAGGTATCGAGACCTCCGGAATACGCAAGTAGTATCGTTTCATGTTCGCTCATTCCTGCGACTCCGACTGAGGTTGTGGTAAGCGCGCCAGCAGGCGCCGGTTGGCGACCTGACCGGTGGTAGCGACGAAGATCGTGTCATCGCCAGAGATCGTGCCGACGATTTCAGGCCACTCCGCGCGGTCCAGTTCGAACGCAACGCGACCGGCTGCACCGATGGCGGTATGAATCACCAGTAGGTTCGGGCCGGCGGCAGTGGCACGTTGAACGAACTCGAGGCTGCCCTCGCCGGGTGGCTCGTCGTAGTCGTGGACCAGTCGATAGCCATCCGGGTCCTTAATGACATGCAGCTCGCGCAGGTCGCGGCTGATGCTGGATTGTGTGACGTGGTGGCCAAGTCTTCGCAGATGCTCGGCGAGCATGGACTGAGTCCGAATGGAATGCTGCCGCAGCACCCGACGGATCGCGGCGCGCCGTTCTTCCTGTTGTTGCGTATCAATAGGCATGCGCATAATTTAATTTATTTGCGCATAACAATGCAATAGGGAAATGCGTTATGCTGCGCCGCAGTCAAAGCTGCTGGACGCTGCCATGCCTTCTCCCGTGATCATCGAAACCGCGCCAAACCCGGACGCGGCTGTCATTCTTTTTCATGGCCTGGGTGCCGACGGGCATGATTTTGAGCCAATTGTCGCCGAGATGAATTTACCGCCCGGCGCTGCGATTCGCTTTGTGTTCCCGCACGCCGAGGCGCGGCCGGTGACGATCAATGGCGGTATGGCGATGCCTGCCTGGTTCGACATCCTTGGGCTGGATCGCACGGCGCAGCAGGACGAAGCGGGCATTCGTGCCAGCAGTGCACTAATGCTCGCGCTCGCACAGGAACAGATTGACCAAGGGATTGCCGCAGACCGCATTGTGTTGTCCGGCTTTTCTCAGGGCGGTGCTATCGCGTTGTTTACCGGGCTCACCACGCCACTACCGATCGCCGGCATCATGGCGTTGTCGACCTATCTGCCCTTACAAGACATCATCGCGGCGGAGCATGCAAGGCGTGATGACCTGCCGATCATCATGGCGCATGGGGAGCAAGATCCGGTATTGCCGCTGTCGCTGGCGGACGATTCTCGCCACTTCATAGAGTCTCTGGGGTACCAGGTTCAGTGGCAGACCTATCCCATGCCACACTCGGTCTGCATGCAGGAGATTATGGCGCTGCGCGCTTGGCTTATTTCTCGGTTGGCGCTGGGCTGAATGTGAACTGGATGTGCGACGCTGCGGTTGGTTCGCCACGCGGTGCGTAATACTGCTCGTGCAGATCTATTGCGCCGGTCGTGCTGACGGTGGCGACTGTGGAACAGCGCGTACCGTATTCATCACCGACAATGAACGGTGCCGATAGAGTCCGGCGCAGCTCGAGCGGCAAAAAGGGCTGCGGAAGTGCGGCATCGGGTGCGGGTGTTGTGTTGCGAAGAAACTGTGCGAACCGGTTCGGGCTGACGTCGTTATCGCGTACTGCATCGGCGATAAATGCACTGCCGCTATTCATTTTGGGCCAGGCGGCGTCGAGTGCCGCGTTGCTGAGCGCATAGAATCCAGCAGGTAGCGGGCCGCTGACCGTGCTGCGGTTGGAAAAATAGTTGAGTGTCTCGCGGTCGCCATAGAGCAGGTTGAAGCCTGCGTAGTCGCCTTCGTTTTCCTCCATCAGTGCTTGGAAGTCTTGAGCACCATACCGTCCGGATAGCCACAGCGGAATGAGCTCGCCGCGACTTTTGGACGCCACAGGTTGTACCGGATCGCGGAAGTTGGTGATGATTCCGAAGCGTCCATGCCGACTGAATGCGAGCCAGGTACCACCCGCTAATAGATCACGACCGCCGACAATATCCGGTTGGTCGTCCCACCAACCAATCGGTATGGCATCGCGACCGAATTGTTCGTCGCGATTAGCAGCGATGACTAATGGGAGTTGGTCGTGCTTTTTCCAGCTCAGCAGTACAAGGCACATAACAAATCCTTTTGTTCAGTAGAAAGGCATGGTGTCGGTGATACCGACACCATGCCTGTCTTCCTGAGACCGCTTGCGTTTAGTTTTGTTTTTGCAACAGGTCGCGGATTTCCGTTAGCAGTTTTTCTTCTGCAGAAGGCTCGGGCGGCTTGGCCGGCGCCTCTTCTTCTTGTTTCTTCAGCTTGTTCATGACACGTACAGCCATGAAGATCGCAAAAGCGACAATCAGAAAATCGATGACTGTGTTGAAAAATGTGCCGTAGGCAATATTGATCGCTTCGCCTTCAGCGGTTTCCCCTATTTTCACCGCCAGGTCGCTGAAGTCGACATTGCCCATAATCATGCCGATCGGCGGCATGATGACGTCCTTCACGAACGAGCTGACAATCTTGCCGAACGCGGCGCCGATGATAATACCGACCGCCATGTCGACAACGTTGCCACGCATGGCAAACTTTTTGAACTCTGCAAACATTTGTTTCCTCTCCCGAATTGTTATGTGTGGTGTTGAGCCACGCGCCAAGTGTAGAGGAAATCGCAGGGTTTCGAAAACCGATCATCAGCTGCCCGTCGCGTATTGCCGTGCACCGGGTCGACGGCGTCGTTCAGTGCGAATCTCGCAAGCGGGGCAGATATGGAAGTCGAGCGAGTAGCGATCATGCAGGTATTCGACATCGCAACGGCCGCAATGCGCCATCGTGAGCGCCTCGTCGCGTCCGAGTGCCAGCATCAGGTTCCAGCCCCATTCGAAGCCGAACAGCGGCTTGCTGTGTACCAGTTGATACAAATCATAGACATCACAAAATTGCTGACCGACATCGACATCAACAGTGAGCCAATTGCCTTGCAATGTGCCATCCGTCGTGACTCTCAGCAGACCTGCGGCAATCAGCAGGTGCATGATGGTAGTGGCCTGCAGTTGGTGCTCAGCATTCTTGACGAACTTGGCGATCTGATGTGGGGACTTGCCGCGTCTTCTTCGGACTGACCGGCCGTCGCGCGTACTAAAATATTGTGTGCATAACCGACGGATGCGGTCGTCCGACAAGCCTGTGCAGCATTTGATGGTACTGGTGCGAGCCTCGCGAGCGATCATCGTGAGCGCCAGGTCAATCTTGGCGCGTTCTGTTCTGTAGCGTTTATTCATCAATCCCTCCCGAATTTGCCGTCATTGAGCAAAAATAAACATATAACGGCAATGTGGCCTACTTTAGCGTATAACTAACCCGTCTAATAAGGGTTTTTTAGACCAAATAAATAAAAAGGAGACTTTATGAGCGATCCAATTACTCGGCCACATCGGTGTTTTTTCGAGTTAGGCCCTTTGAATCAACGTTTTCTGCGACTGTTGCTGGCAACGGCAGAGCGCGGCGATCTCGCACTCAGTCGCGATATCGTCTCAGCACTGCAAAACCAGACTGAGCACTGGCAATCCAGTTGCAACACACTGCCTTTCCTGCTCTATCGAGTGACCGTCAGGGATGATGAGAACCGCACAGCGCCGACGGCCGGTTGGCTCGATCCGTTGCAGGATGGCGTACGCGAACTCACGACAATGACATTGGGGTTGATCTGGCAACTCTGCCACGACGCGCCACTGCTGGCCGCGATGATCAGTGGTATGAGCCCTGACGATATTGCGAAAGTATCGGCGCAATCGCTTGTTGAGTTGCTTTCCGACGCACA
>JBCAZB010000055.1:0-10998 GCA_038533315.1 Pseudomonadota bacterium
CGGATACGATCGCCGAGCAGAGCGCCGCCGGTCCGCCGGCGTGTCGGATCCACCGCAACCACTGCAATGCGACGCCCCGGGAAAAAATGCGTAAAGCGATTCAGAATCTCATCCGTGACACTCGACTTACCCGCGCCGCCGGTACCGGTGATACCGATGACCGGCACGCTGGCCGCCAGCGACCATTCGCGACGCAAACGCGCCAGCGTCTCGTCATCGTAGGCGCCAGCTTCCAGCGCTGAGATGGTCTCCGCAATCACCGCGGGTTCAGAGACCGTCGCAGTTCCGCTGGGTAGCTGCCGACGACGCGCCACGCGCGCGTTGAGTGTTTGCTCTATGAGATCGTCGATCATCGCGTCGAGACCCAGCTGCATGCCATCATTCGGGTGATAGATACGAGCGACACCGTAGTCCATCAGTGCGCGGATCTCCTCGGGTGTGATAGTGCCACCGCCGCCGCCGAATACCTGGATATGCTCAGCGCCGAACTCACGCAGCATGTCCACCATGTAGCGAAAATACTCGTTATGACCACCCTGGTAACTGCTAATCGCGATGCCATCGGCATCCTCCTGAATCGCAGCACGCACGACGTCGGCGACGCTGCGATTGTGACCCAGGTGAATCACCTCCGCGCCTTTCGATTGAATCAATCGACGCATGATGTTGATAGCAGCATCGTGTCCGTCAAACAACGACGCCGCGGTAACAAATCGCAGCGGCGTTTTCGCGAGGGGCTCTACGGTACCGGTAACTGACTCAGCGTTAGCGCTCATGGATAAACTCCAGCGGTGCGGTGAAGACAAGGTCAAAGCCGTTTGGCGAGCGTTTTAATGTACATTAAAACCCGATATTGCGAAACTAGTATCATGTGAAACCGATCGACTGAGTGCGATATGCCCGTCAATGTCTATGAAGCCAGCATCCGGTACTGCCGCCAATGAAACGCATGCCGTCCACTACCGAAGCGTACAGCGCTAAGCGCGAACGCCTATTGCGCGCAGCCGCGGCTTGCTTCAATGAGCGCGGTTACAGTGGCACGTCTCTGAAGGACGTTGCGCGGCACCTCAGCCTGACCGACGCCGCCATTTACTACTACATCGATGGCAAGCCCCAACTCGTTTATGAGTGCTATCTCCGGGCGGTCAGCGCGGGCCAGTCTGCCATGCGAACCGCATTACAGACCGATGCCGACCACTACACTCAAGCGATGACCTACATTCGCGAACATGTGACCGAGCTCTGTGGACCTAACGGGCCCTACGCCATAATGAGTGAAATTCCGTCGCTGGCACCCGCGCATCGCGAAGAAATTCTGACATTGTCTCGAGCACATAGTCTGCAATTCGAGACACTACTGGAATCTGGCATCAAAGCAGGTCATATTCGCGCGTGTGACGTGCGCATGACGGGCAATGCAATCATGGGTGCTATCAACTGGATACCCAAATGGTTTCGTGGCGATGAATCGCTGGCCCAACAAACCATCGCGACGTTCCCTGACATACTCATGCGAGGCCTCAAATGCGACACAGCCTGTTGATCATCAGTTTTTTGCTGTGTGGCAATGCGCTCGCGCAGTCGATCAGCGCACCAGAATCCGCGACACGCGACGGACCTCGACCAGCACTGTGGGAGCTCGGCGTGGGCGCGGGCGCGGCGCTGACGCCAGACTACCCGGGAGCCAATAGCACGACCACCCGTGCGATTCCGTTTCCTGTCGTCATTTATCGCGGAGACTTCTTGCGCCTAGGAGACGGCAGTGTCGCGTCAGGGCGTTTTTTTCAAAACGAGCGACTGAAACTGGACGTCAGTCTGAACGGATCGTTTAACGCCGAGAGTGATGATGTGGAAGCGCGCATCGGCATGCCTGATCTGGGCTTTATCGCAGAAGTCGGTCCTGAGCTTGAGATTTTGCTAAGCGATCCCGCCAATCGGGGACAACGCCTGAAACTCGAGATTCCTGTACGTGGTGCATTCTCACTAGACGATGGTGAGCTGAGCGATCGTGGTTGGGTGTTTTCACCGCAACTCGAATACGAACGGGACTTCGCCGACGGCCGTTATGAATGGTCAGTCTCGCTGACGCCTTCTTTCGCCGGCGAACGCTTGCATGACTATTTCTACGAGGTCGACGCGCCGTTTGCGACGCCGGACAGACCCACCTACGACGCGCGTGGCGGGTATCTGCGGACAAGCCTCGGCTTTGGATTGCAACGACGTGGCAAAAAGAGCTTCGCAGCCATTGGTATTACCTACAATGCGCTGTCCGGATCAGTCAACGAAGACTCCCCACTATTTCGCACAGACGATGATCTGTTGATTGCCGCGGTGGTGGTTTTCCGGCTCTGGGAAAGCGAACGTCGAGCCCCGCGCTAGCGCAATTTCGAAACCTTGTGGAGATCCACGGAGGCATCCGCGTAGTTGGCATCGCGCTTTTGCACATTCGACATCATCGACTCGATCTGATTGGGTGAACCCATCATCGCGTGCTGCATCTTGGCCTCGAGCAGCAATCCGTCGGCCGGTGTCTCGCGCCAACCTTGATCGATCAGACGCTTCGTCGCGCGCACCGCATCCGGCGAACGCCCCGCGATCTCCTCGGCTAACTGCTGCGCAATCGCCAACGGATCATCATGAATTTCACTAATCAGGCCATAGCGCAATGCGTCGTTGGCATCGACGATGCGACCGGAGTATGCGAGTTGCTTCAGATGATCAAGACGCATTACATCGCGCAATACCGCGCTGAAACCCATGTCCGGCACCAGCCCCCACTTGATCTCCAACACAGCAAACCGCGCGCTCGGACTCGACAAACGGATATCAGCACCTGCTGCCACCTGCACACCAGCACCCAGGCATACGCCATCGATGGCCGCGATGACCGGCATCGGCGCTGCATGCCAAACATACGCAGGATGTTGAAAACGATTGGCAGGCGTATCGTCGATTAACTGATAGGCCTCCTCGGCGAAGGCCGCGACCGGGTCGCCGCCCTGCCCCATGCCGCTGATATCCAGGCCAGCACTAAAGTTGCCGCCGGCACCCGTGAGAATAACCGCCCGCACATCGGCGCGCTGCGACAACGAACGCCCGGCTTCCGAGACTGCGGCAAACATGTCCGGATCGAAAGCGTTGAACTTGTCTGGTCGGTTCAGTTTCACCGTCGCAATGTTGTCCTGAACATCGATTAGCACGCGATCAGCCATCACATTCATCCTGTGTTAATTTTATGGGTCGTAGTATACGACAATGGTTCACGGAGAGACCTGAATGAGCTCGAGCGACCGGCCAACAGAGTTAACATCACGGACGAACGTTTTTTTGCGCGGCGCTTTATGCACTGGACTGTTGGCGTTGTCTGCCTGCGCTGGTGTGCAGCGCGCGACCGCCCCGGATGCGAGTGTCATTGACGAGGTGCCAGGCGAAGTGCCCAGCGCACCAGCCCCTGATGCGATCCGCTTTAACGTGATGCCAGCCCAGAGTACGTTGCGCATTCTGACCTATCGCGCCGGCCCCATGGCCCGGTTCGGGCACAATCACGTCATCGCCGCCCGCAGTTTTTCAGGTACCGTTTGGCTCGCCGATCCCATTGCGCAGAGCTTCGTTGAACTGAACATACCTGTCAGCGAATTTGTCGTCGACAACGACGAAGATCGCGCAACGCTTGGCGAGGGATTCGAGAAGCCGGTACCGGATAGCGCCAGAGCGGGTACCCGCGACAACATGCTGAGCAGCGACTTACTCAATGCTGAGCAATACCCATTTGTGCGGGTCCGTTGTGGTCAGCTTCAGCAGTTGGGCGCAGGTACGCTGAACTGCGCCGTATCGGTCGCCGGTAGTGACGTGTCACTGGCGATACCGGTCACCGTCGCTATCGACGAATATGTGCTCACGGCAACCGGTAAGGCGACCTTGACGCACGAACAGCTCGGGTTGACACCATTCTCTGCCGCTGGAGGCGCCATTAGTGTTGCTGACGGTATGACATTGGCCTTCGATCTCGTCGCACAACAATTGTCCGGTCAGACCGCCAGGCGGCAATAACCATTATCCAGAACGATACTTTTTCTGGAGTTGACGCGGCACTGAAACAGAACTTCCTCTCCAGACTGCCACATGAGCGTTGTAATCGTATCGCCGGCATAGACCGGGGCACTGAATCGCGCATTAAACTCTGCAATGAGCGTCGGATCGAACTGACAAATAGTCTCGAGAATTGCGCGACACGCGAAACCATAAGTGCATAAGCCATGCAAAATCGGTCGCTGAAACCCCGCAGCTCGCGCACGCGCGGGGTCGACATGCAGAGGGTTGTGATCGCCATTTAGGCGATACAAGAAGGCTTGCTCTGGGCGAGTCTGACCTTGGTGACTCAGGTCTGCGCTGCGATCCGGCATCGGTCTCGGCGTAGGCAAGGGATCTTGCGGCCCGTCGATCCCACCCGCGCTTCGTCCAATCAGCGTTGAACGCAATGAAGCCACTGGCACGTTCCCTAAAGCCTGCCGTACATCGGTACGCGCAACGACAAATAGCGGTCGATTGGCACCTTTGTCGTGAATGGCCTCGATGATGAAATCAGCGAGTAAATCCGCCTGTGGCTGGATCGGACGAAACAGCTTCATGTATTGCTCGCCGTGCAACATCTGCTGGTAATCCCAACCGTAGTCTTGCTCAAACACATTGACGGTCATCACCGAGGCCATGCTCGGTATAGCAAGCTGCGTCGCCGATGGCAGCAAAAAATTTCGGTCGGCTTCGGTGTCGTCGCGACCGAACCCCACACTCAGCGCATACAACGCTGACTGATCGGCACGCCAAACAAATGGTAGGTCCTTGCGATGCAGAGACTTTAAGCGCGCGGGGTCAACCGTCATAGGTCTTCACTTGCATAGCGCACACCAGAACGAGACTAGCCTTGCGCACCCGCTTCCTGGGCAAAACGCCAACCGGTTTCAGCCAACGGCCAAACCGCCTTCGTGGCGGATGCTGCATTCGCGTTTGACGCGGTACCATCTCTAACACGACCAGCGATGCCCTGCACAATCGCGGCGATTCGGAAGAAATTAAATGCAGAATAGAATTCCCGATTGGCAATCCCGTCACGACCAGTGCGTTCGCAATACTTCGCCACGTATTCATCTTCGCTAGGAATTCCTAGCGCAACGAGATCGTGTCCGATCAGACCACTGGAACCGATGCCGATATTCGGCATCTGCCACGTCATCAGATGGTAGGTAAAGTCGGCGAGCGGGTGACCGATTGTTGAGAGCTCCCAATCAAGAACCGCGGCAACCTCGGGACCATCAGCCGCGATGATCATGTTGTCGAGCCGAAAGTCCCCATGCACGATACTGGCCGACTGATCGTCTGGCACGTTATCACCCAACCATTCGATCAATTTATTCATTGGCCCAATCGTCTCTGTCTCTGACGCATAGTATTGCTTCGACCAACGACCAATCTGTCGTGCAAAGTAGTTACCGGGCTTACCGTAATCTTCCAATCCCAGTGTCTTGTAGTCGAGCGAGTGCAAGCGCGCGATCGTCTTGTTTTTTTCCTCGTAAACCGCACCACGTTCGTCTGGGCTAAGATCCGGCAGATTCGGCTCCCAAAAGATGCGTCCTGAAACGCAATCCATCACATAGAACATCGTGCCGATCACGCTATCGTCATCGCAAAGTGTGTACGGTCGCGGTACCGGGAAGTCTGCCTCCCAGAGCGCCTTAATCACACGATACTCGCGGTCTACGGCGTGCGCCGATGGCAGCAATTTGCCCGGCGGTTTGCGACGTAAGACGTACTGGCCAGACGCTGCTGTTATCTGATAGGTGGGATTCGACTGTCCGCCTTTAAACTGACGAACTTGCATCGGCCCAGCAAAGCCATCGACGTGTGCTGCCAGATACTGCTCCAGCCTTGTTTCATCGATGCGATGCGCTTCGCGTACCTCGCGGGTGCCCGAAAACTGTTCCTGCCTGCTCGTCATGACGGTGACCTGCCCCCTGCTGCTGTCACGAAATGTGCTCTCATTGTGCATTGGAAATGCCACAAATGCACTGCCATAAAAAAAAGCCGCGCATCTCTGCGCGGCTTTTCAGATTGGTCTGGAACGACTCTAGTGCATCACACTCGCGGTAGTCGTCCCTTTACCGGCCGCATCAGGCCCAATATGTCGCTCCAGAAAATCGAGCAGCTCACGGTAATACAAGACGCGATTTTCGATTCTATAGAAACCGTGACCTTCTTTTTCCACCAGCAGCTCCTCATACGGTACGCCAGCGGCATCCAGTTTTTTCTTCAGGTTGTAATACTGCTGAACCGGAACACGCTTATCGGCTTTACCGTGCGCGATGTAGAGCGGCGTTATGATCTTATCGACATGGTTGGCAGGAGAACGATCTTCGAGATCTGCCTTGTCCACACCCAGCGCCTGGTCGAGGAATGTCCGACCACTTTCACGATCCGGAATGTCACCACGCACTTTCATCATTGGCAAATCGTATACGCCGACAAACGCAAAAGCGCAGGCATAAAGATCAGGCTCACGCGTGATACCCGCGAGTGTCGCATAACCGCCGTAGCTACCACCGTAGATACAAGTCTTGTTCGGATCCGAGATGCCTTGCTCGAAAGCCCACTTGGTCACATCGGTCACGTCATCTTGCATCTCCCGGCCCCACTTGCGATAGCCGGAACGTTCGAACTCGTAGCCGAAACCGCCTGAACCGCGGTAGTTTGGCTGAACAACAACGTAGCCTTTACCCGCCAGCAGCTGCGCCTCGATATCGAATCCCCATTCGTCGCGTGGACCATGTGGACCGCCATGGATGACGAATACGGTGGGCAGTGGCTCGGTAGACTCTACGTTAGGGCGCGTGACGTAGGCCTGAATCGGCGTACCGTCGCGTGCCGTTATGACGTGAGATGTTTTCTCAAACATCTCTTTTGGCTCGATTTCTGGCTTGACGTCAAACAAGTAACGCGCCGAGAAGGACTCGGTGTCCAGGAGGAAGTAACGTTGCGGCTGAACATCGCTGTAAGTCGCGATGAGCCCCATCTTGCCATCCCAGGTGAAACCGGAAGAAGCGACATGATGATCCGGGAATGACATGACCAAACGCTTCCAGAGGTTCACATCGTCGCTCTCGACGTAGTCACCGTCCGGTTCCATGAATTCATATTCCGGCAACCCTGGCAAAAACTCCACACCGATCACCGTCTTGTTGTCGGTAGCGCGCAGAAAGCGACGCGCTGGCACTCTGTCGTGAGTCAGCACCGGTTCGATTGCACCCGTTTCAAGATCGAGTCGAACAATACCGAGGTACCCTGCGTCTTCTGTCGATAACAACGCATGGCTGCCATCATTGGCCATGTGGATCGGGTTAACGCTGCCTTTAAAAGGGCTTTCGAACTCTATCCAGTCACTGTCCACCGTCGGCTTATAGGCGTATTTCAGGATGTTCGTGCTGTCGTCGTTCATGACCGCAAAACGGGCATTGCCATCTCTATCGGCGAGCAGATCACCGCGCCGGAATGGTGATGTATCGATGGTTCGTCTGCGTTGACGATAAACATTCACGATTTCCAACTGCGACGCGCGGTCCGCAGCCCGTGTCATGACCTTAATATTTTTCTTGTCCTCCGGCATCACATCGACAATGTCGCCCAGGCTGAAGAACGTGCGCCCGGTGGCGCTACCTGGCGCCATCAGTGTGACCGGCTTCTTGCCGTTGTAGTTAACGGCAAATACTTTGCCGGTTGGGTACTGTTGCGCCAACGTGCCGATTGCACTCTGTGTCGTGAACAACAAACGTTCTTCATTGACCCAACGGATTTGCGCCACCGACTCATTGCCTGCTGGTTTTGTTTGCCAAACCACCTCTGGACGGCGTGGGTCCGTGATATCCATCACAACAAGGTACGCATTGTCCTCATCGCGCATCGCAGCTGCGATGTATTCTCCGGTAGGCGATAGCGATACCGTCGTGTACTTCGGTAAAGACACGAGCTCTTCGATCGTCGGCGCTGCTTTGGCAGTCGAGACGAACACGAAAGCGTACGCCGCAAGCAGCGCAAGTCGTTTGAATTTCATGGTTGCTCCTCAGAAACGCGTTACAAAAGCACCTCGCAGAGCACGAAATGCTTTCCCCCGTAACGAAAAGCTAACACGTTAGCGGGAGGTTTTCATGACAAAGCGCGAAATTTTAGGGTTGCTGTAGATTAGACAGAATGCGAGACCGGCTGGGCAAAAAGCACTCTGAGTCAAATGCTTATACCAACCTGATCAAACGAAACGACACCGCTGCCGGCGCTCGCCTTGACATAAGTTGGCAAAAACTACTGCCGCCAACGAGCTGCGCGTGACAATAGGCCATAGGTCGAACTGTTCAGTGCGGCGGCTTCGGCAGGCTTGCGAACCGCCGACTGCAATGCTGCGGCCATCTGCTTGCCTAGTTCAACGCCCCATTGGTCGAAGCTGTTGATGCCGAGAATGACGCCCTCGACGAACACCTTGTGCTCATAGAGAGCAACCAGCTGGCCCAATGAGAAGGCAGACAGAGCTTTGAGCAGGAATACGCTGCTCGGCCGATTGCCGGGATGCTCCTTGTGACTGGCCAGACGCTGTTGCTCCGCTTCACTCTCGCCCTTCAACGCCAAAGCATCGGCCGCTTGCTGCTGGCTGAATCCCAGCATCAGCGCATCGGCCTGTGCCAAACAATTGGCAATGGCGAGATCCTGTTGCGCCTGAGCAGCGCCAGACGAGCGCACCGGCAGAATAAAGTCGGCTGGAATGCTACCGGTGCCTTGATGCAACAGCTGATAAAACGAATGCTGCGCATTGGAACCTGCTTCTCCCCAGACAACTTGACCCGTCTCGACACGGGTTTTTCGACCGTCTCGCTTCACCGACTTACCGTTGCTCTCCATCTGAAGTTGCTGCAAATAAGCCGGAAAGCGATCCAGCCGATTATCGTAGGGCAGTATCGCCTGGCTGCGCGCACCGAGAAAGTTGTTATTCCAGATGGCGAGCAACGCCATTAATACCGGCACGTTTTCCCCCAATGGTGCCGACAGAAAATGTCGATCGACAGCTCGCGCACCGCTCAGTAGCTCAAGGAAAGCGTCACGTCCGACACCGAGCGCAATCGACAAACCAACTGATGACCACAACGAATAGCGACCGCCGACCCAATCCCAGAATCCAAAACGGTAGTTTGGGTGAACACCAAACGCGTCCATCGCGGGGTGGTTGGTCGAGGCAGCCGCGAAGTGATTGACCACCGCCGATTCGCCCAGCGCGTCCGCGATCCATTGGCGCGCGAGGTCGGCATTCGACATGGTCTCTAGGGTCGTAAATGTCTTGGAGCAAATCACTACGAGCGTGGTCGCCGGATCCAACTGATGCGCAAGATCCGCCATCTGCGTGCCATCCACATTGGAGACCGTATGCACACGCAGACCACTTGCCACATGGTGCAATGCCTTCACAGCCATCGCGATACCAAGATCCGAACCACCGATGCCGACATTGATGACATCGGTAAAACGTTGACCACGTGCACCGCGGATGCCACCCGACAATACACCGTCGACGAAAACCAGCATTTGCTCACGTATCTGTCGTACGTCTCGTACCACGCGTTCACCATCCACGGCCGCCCGACTCGTCGAAGCCGCGCGCAACGCCGTGTGCAACACAGCACGTTGCTCCGTGTTGTTGATTATTTCTCCGGCAAACATGGCGTCGCGCATCGCCTCAACATTGGCCTGACGCGCTAAACCAACCAGTAAATTGCGAGTTTGTGGGCGCACGCGTTGGCGCGAATAATCGAACAGCAGGTCGTCGAGCTGCACAGAAAAACGCTGAAATCGTCTGGCGTCTTGTTGAAACAAGTCAGCGATGACGGCGTTCTGTGCCCAATCTTTGTAATGCGCCTTGAGTTTTTGCCAGGCGGGAAGATCGGTGGGGTAACGAGCGGTGAGCTTATTCATACCCCTATTCTATCTGAGCGATCAGACGCACCCAACTTCGCGTTATTGGTTCTGTCGGAAAATGCCACTGGCAGCGATGCAGAGCCTGCTAATAAGCCTCGCCGCCGATCACGACACAGGGCATGCCGGTATTTCCACGGATACCACGAGGCGTTGGAACGCCTGCCTCCACCAAAACAACGCGGCGACCTGTCAGCAGTTGTAATACTCGCGGTACCAACGAACGAAGCGCTCAACGCCGACCTCGATGGGAGTATTCGGCTTGTAATCAACATCGGCGACCAGATCAGCGACATCGGCGTACGTGTCAGGCACATCACCCGGTTGCAGCGGCAGCAAATTCATCTCTGCTTTTTTGCCAACGCACTCCTCGATCACCTCGATGTAGCGCATCAACTCGACCGGCTGGTTATTGCCAATGTTGTAAATCCGATAAGGCGCCTTGCTGGTACCGGGATCCGGTGCCGCGGAATCCCAGTCAGTATTCGGTTGCGCCACGTTGTCCATCGTACGCACAACACCTTGCACGATATCGTCGACGTAGGTGAAGTCGCGACGGTGCTTGCCAAAATTAAATACATCAATGGGCTCGCCCGCCAGGATCGCGCGCGTAAACAGGAACAACGCCATATCCGGCCTACCATAGGGTCCGTACACCGTGAAGAAACGCAGCCCCGTGGTTGGCAGGTCATACAAATTGGAATAAGTATGCGCCATCAGCTCATTGGCCTTCTTGGTAGCACCATAGAGCGCCAGCGGATGGTCCACATTGTGATGAATCGAGAACGGCATGGTCGTATTGGCGCCATATACGCTACTTGACGATGCGTACACCAGATGTTCAACGTTGTTGTGTCGGCATCCTTCGAGAATATTCATCGTGCCAACGATATTGCTATCGATATAGCTGTGGGGGTTCTCGATCGAGTAACGCACGCCAGCCTGTGCTGCCAGATGAATCACACGGTCAAACTTATGCTCGGCAAACAAGGCTTCGAT
>JBCAZB010000056.1:0-10959 GCA_038533315.1 Pseudomonadota bacterium
CGCATCGCCTGAGTGCTCGGCATCGCTTTCCCGAACTAACAGCCCATGTCGTTTCGCGAAGGAGAACGGTAACTGTGTGAGCCCGGTCGCTTCTTCTTCGATGGCGCTTTCGATGTCATCTTCGTTGACTGCCATGATTAGTTGCCGCCGTTGTCGTCCTGCATGATGAGGGGAGCATCACCTGGTGGTGGGGCGGGGGCATCGACAGCCTCCTCAAAAGGCGGCAATTGCGGCCGCTCGGCATCACGCATCATTTGAATGGGTCGTTCGTCCATCTGCAGGTTACGCAGATAGTTGTACTTCGCATTGGTCTCGCGTAACGCACCCAGACCGTCGCGCAAAATGCGTGGCTTAATGAACACCATCAGGTTGGTTTTCGTTTTCTCAGTACGGCGAGACTTGAATAGATTGCCCAAGACCGGAATGCGTCCCAACACCGGCACGCGTTGCTCGCTCTCCGTCAGCGTGTCGTCGATTAAACCACCCAGCACGAGAATGCCGCCGTCCTCGACGATGACCGAGGTCTCGATCAGGCGTTCGTTGGTAATCAAATCGACCGCTGCAGCACTCTGGCTGATGCTCGAAATTTCTTGTTTGATCTTGAGCAGTATTGAGTCGCTGTCACTAATCTGTGGCGTGATTTCGAGCAGGGTACCAATCTTTTCGCGGTTGACCGTCTGGAACGGATTAACCGCGCCCTGGTTGTTGCCGCCGGTATTCGTGAACTGGCCAGTAATGAACGGGACTTCCTGGCCGATTTCAATCTTCGCTTCCTCGTTGTCCATCGTCACGAGTGTGGGTGTCGATATGACGTTAGTCGTCGCATCGCCCTGCAGCGCGTTTAGAATCGCGGCAAAGCTTGTGCCACTGTCTGTGATGCGACCGACACCGAGTGTTATGCCTTCGCCAATCGCCGTCGCGATCGCAGCGGCGTTGTCGCTGCTCGCGGCGCCGGCCAAGCTGACAATACGACCATTGGCCGAGGCGAAATCGGTTGCGCCGATCGCGTTGTCGTCGCCACTCCCGTCGACCGCCCAGGTCACGCCAAATTGCGCGTCGCGGTCGATCGTGATCTCAACGATCAAAGCCTCTACCTGCACCTGTGCGCGACGAATATCGAGTTTGTCGACGACGCTCATCATCTTCCGCATCTCAGCGGGTGGGGCGGTGATGACCAGCGCATTGGTCGCCTCGTCGGCCCAGATATTGATCGCGGCTTGGTTCGGTGCGGGTTGTTGTTGGCCGGTCGCTTCCGTCGCCAGCTGCTGCAATTTGCCAGCGATATCCTCAGCGACGGCGTAACGCAGATAACGGACTTGCGTATCGCCGCCGTCTTCTTGTGGGGTATCCAATTGGGCAATCAATGCCCGAATTTTGAGACGCGATGCTTGCACGCCGCTGACCAGCACGCTGTTGGTGCGATCATCTGCAATCAGATTCGTCGGGCTGCCGGTAATCGCTGCGTCATTGCGTTCGCCGGTCGTTAACGCGGAGATGGTGCGAACGATTTCGGATGCTGTCGCGTGGGCGAGTGGCACTACTTCGACGTCAGATTCAACCGGCCGGTCGATTTGCCGAACGATGTAGCGCAGTCGTTCGATATTGCGCGCGCGATCTGCAACGATCAGCAGGTTGGAAGCCGGTGGCGCACTCAGGTGTGCATTCGCGGGCAGCAAGGGCCGTAATGCGGGGACGAGCTGCGCGGCCGCCACGTTCTTGACCCGAATTACGGTGGTGACGAACTCATCCGGCAAGCCGCCGCCGATGGTCACGGCATCCTGGCGAACGTTCGCGGACGGAATGATCCGGATAACCCCATTCGCCTCGACAGCTTCGAATTGATAGACGGATAACATGGATAGAAAGGTCGAATAGAACTCATCCGGTGTCATCGGCTCGCTGGAGATCAGCGTCACCTTGGCATTGACACGCTGGTCGATGATCATCGTTTTGCCGGTCACCGCCTGCACGGCGTCGATGACTTTGCGTATATCGGCGTCGCGATAGTTAGGTGTGATCGAACCTTCCTGTGCCATGACCGTGACTGGCATCGCCAATAAGGCCAACACGCTGACGATAAGGGTGGCGATGCGTGTGCGGACATTCATTGTTGTTGTTTCCATGCCTTATTTGCTTTGATTACTGAGGTCGAGCTGATTGACATCCAGCGTGAGGGTCTGCGGTTTGCCATTGCGCTCGAGCGTCACGCTAACGCTTTGCGCATCGCCCAGCGAGTTAAAGATCTGGGCACCTTGCGTTGGATTGGTCAACGGCGTGCCATTGATCTCGGTGACAATGTCGCCTGGCCGCAGGCCCAGTTTGGTGAATTGACGGCGATCCTTGCCGGGATAGACGCGGTAGCCGCGCTGCTGGCCGCCGACATAGTAAGGTCGCGGCGAGATGATCT
Organism: Pseudomonadota bacterium; assembly: GCA_038533315.1. GTDB lineage: Bacteria > Pseudomonadota > Gammaproteobacteria > Steroidobacterales > Woeseiaceae > CALBPI01. Next base: position 2,408 of record JBCAZB010000056.1, read on the forward strand.
GAGTAAAACTGGTCGCGTTCTGGGTCAGCACCTGGCTCACGCTCGGTGTATTCGCGGCGCGGCGTGTTTGTCGTGTGGTCCGGGCCGGTGCTCTCGCGACGGGCGAGGATTCTTCCGGCAGTCGTAGTGCCTCCAGGGAGCCATTGACGTTCAGGATTACTTGCGTTTTTTGTACCGCGTGTAAGGTCACACCGCGTTTGATCGTTTCCTTCAGTCGGAAGACATTCTCTTCCCGACCTTCGGCAATAATGGCAATCGCGTCGGTTTCCGAGTCGGCAGCCAACGTGCCGCGTAAAGTGAGGGGCTCGTCGGTGACAGCGATTTGAGAGGTATCTAGCTCGGGGGCAACAGTCTCTTCCGGCTCCTCGGAGGCTATACCGAATAGATGCGCATTGATCGTCGGGCTCACATCGGTTGTCGAGCGTAAGTCGGGGCCCACCGTCGATGGGGTCTGCGCATTTTGCGCGCCAGCGATAGGGCTATCAGGGCGAGACGGGAACAACGACCAAACCAAGCCCGCCAGCGACCACGCGATCAGCGCGGCCAGAATCAGCATCGCGATGGATGGGCCGCGCTGGCTCAGGAACTTGCTGGCCGGGTGCTGGGCCACCTGTGTCAGCCCTGAACGAACGGCGTCGTCAAAGCCACTCATCAGCGATACCTGCCCAGGCTGCCGTCCGGCTGCATTATGTTCGTCAACGTCGTGTCTCGGTTGGTCAAAATGTCTGGCCCGGGCTGCCGCTACGTATCTGATTAATGATACGGCAGCGGGGATGTTGCTCACAAGCAATCAATACGTGTCAATGGCTTAGAATCGCCTTGACGCGTTTGGTTCCGCGGGTGCTGCCGCTATCGCAGGCGCCAATGGCTTGCGATTCAGGACGGTTGACCTTATATAAGAGGAAAGCGCCTAACCCCCCATCCCCCGGCGCTCCATGGAACCGAGCAACATGTCTGACCACGACGACAATGACACTGATCAGCAATCCGGCACCGGTACGGTCGTCGAAGAGGCACGTCCGAAGCTAAAGAAACCACCGATGTATCGGGTGGTCTTGCTGAACGACGACTACACGCCGATGGAATTCGTTGTGCAGATCCTCGAACAGGTGTTCTCGCACGACCGGACACTGGCGACACGCATCATGCTGGAGGTCCACACCAAGGGCAAAGGTGTTTGTGGCGTTTTCACGTACGATGTGGCGGAGACCAAGGTCGCGCAGGTCAGTCAGGCGGCTGAGCAAAATCAGCACCCGTTACTTTGCACCATGGAACAGGACTAGGCCGATAGGCCAGAGGTGAAGCATGCTCAATAGTGAACTTGAATATTGCCTGAATGAGGCATTTCAGTCGGCGAGTGATCAGCGCCACGAATTCATGACGGTTGAGCATTTATTGCTTGCCATTCTCGATATCCCCGAGGTGTTCGATCTGCTGCGCGCATGTGAGGCCGATATCAATCGCCTTCGCCGGGAACTCAAAGAGGTGATCGAGCAGACAACGCCCAAGCTCAGCGATGACAGCGAGCAGGAAGTCCAGCCTACGCTTGGCTTCCAACGTGTCTTGCAGCGCGCCGTTTTCCATGTGCAGCAGTCGACTGACAAAAAGGAAGTGACTGGCGTCAACGTGCTGGTCGCTATTTTTAGTGAAAAACAATCGCAGGCCGTTTATCTGCTCAATCTGCAGGATATTTCGCGGCTGGACGTCGTGAACTACATTTCACATGGCGTTTCTCGTGGTGACGAATACGCCGAGGAGAGCGCCGACACGACAACTGAGGGCGATGGTGGCGAGGAGGCTCGCAAGAGCCCGTTGGAAGAGTTTGCGCTGAACCTGAATACGGAAGCGGAGGATGGTCGCATCGATCCGCTGATTGGTCGCGCACTGGAAATCGAACGTACGATCGAGATTCTCTGCCGGCGTCGCAAGAACAACCCGCTCTATGTTGGCGAGGCCGGTGTCGGCAAGACGGCGATCGCGGAAGGGTTGGCGCGGTTGATCGTTGAGGAAAAGGTGCCGGATGTACTGGCCGATGCGACCGTCTACTCGCTGGATATGGGCGCGCTCGTCGCGGGTACTAAATATCGCGGCGACTTCGAAAAGCGCCTCAAAGGTGTGTTGAAGGAGCTGGCAGAACAGCCGAACGCTGTTTTATTCATCGACGAGATCCACACCATTATCGGTGCCGGCGCCGCTTCGGGCGGCGTCATGGACGCCTCCAACCTGATCAAGCCGGTACTCGCGAATGGCAAACTGCGCTGTATTGGCTCAACGACTTATCAAGAATATCGTGGTATTTTTGAGAAAGATCATGCGCTTACGCGACGTTTCCAGAAAATAGATATTCCAGAGCCAAGCATTGGCGAAACCGTTCAGATCTTAATCGGCCTGCAAAGTCGATTCGAAGAGCACCATGGCGTGCGCTACGAGCGAGATGCCTTGCAGGCTGCCGCGGAGCTCGCCGCCAAACATATCAATGATCGGCAACTTCCCGATAAAGCGATTGATGTCATCGATGAGGCCGGCGCTAACCTGCGCTTGCAACCCGAAGATGAGCGTCCGGACAGTGTCACGGTCGAGGCGATTCAAAACATCGTGGCGCGCATGGCGCGTATTCCGCCTGCCAGCGTGTCAGCATCGGATAAGGCGACACTACGAAACCTCGAACGCGATTTGAAACTGGTCATTTTTGGTCAGGATGAGGCGATCGAGGCTTTGTCCGCGGCGATCAAAATGTCGCGTTCAGGGCTGAATGATGAAGAAAAGCCGGTCGGTTCTTTCCTGTTTGCTGGGCCCACCGGTGTTGGTAAAACCGAGGTCACACGCCAGTTGGCGAAGAGTCTTGGTATCGAGCTGTTGCGCTTCGATATGTCAGAGTACATGGAGCGGCATACCGTCTCACGCCTGATCGGTGCGCCTCCCGGGTACGTAGGCTACGACCAGGGTGGGCTGTTAAGCGAAGCCGTCACTAAGAATCCACATGCCGTTGTTCTGCTTGACGAGATCGAAAAGGCCCATCCGGAAGTATTCAATCTGCTGCTGCAGGTGATGGATCACGGCACGTTGACGGACAACAATGGTCGCAAAGCCGATTTTCGGAATGTCGTGCTGGTGATGACGACCAACTCGGGTGCGCAGGAAATGAGCCGCGCAAGCATCGGCTTTACGCAACAAGACCACAGTAGCGACGGCATGGAAATAATCCGTAAGGCATTTTCGCCCGAGTTTCGTAACCGACTGGACGCGATTATCCAGTTTGCCCCGCTCGATCCGCGGTCTATTGCACGGGTTGTCGACAAACTGGTTGTCGAACTGGAATCCAAGCTGCTGAAGTCCAATGTGACACTGGAGCTGACCGATGCGGCCCGGGACTGGATTGCCGACCGGGGTTATGACCAGAAAATGGGTGCCCGCCCGATGGCGCGCATTATTCAACAGCAAATCAAACGCCGTCTGGCCGATGATCTACTGTTCGGCGAGTTGGCCGAGGGCGGTCACGTACGAGTGGATGTCGAAGACGGTGAGCTGGCGCTACGATTCGAGAAAATCGTACCGCGGCTGAAACAATTGACGGAGGAATCCGACGACTGAGCGATCTTGTTTGGCGGGCGCCCGCGGCGGACGCCAGAGGATGGATTATCTGCCGCGGTAAACGATGCGCCCCTTGCTGAGGTCATAGGGCGTCAATTCGACCGTGACTTTGTCACCGGTCAGAATCCGAATGTAATGCTTGCGCATTTTTCCTGAAATGTGTGCGGTAACCACGTGACCGTTCTCCAGCTCAACCCGAAAGGTCGTGTTGGGGAGCGTGTCAGTGACGACACCTTCCATCTGTAAAGCTTCTTCTTTAGCCAAAAAACCTATCTCCATCCAAAATTAAGTGTGCGAATTGTCCGCAAATGACCGTGCGATTGCAATGCACAATGACACAGAAAACCGTCAAGAACGTCTGACTTCAGTCGCAGCTTAGATGTGGGGGCGGATTCCACCGCTTCAAGACGCCGCAGGCCGTCTCAAGCAGCGTCAAAAACTGGTCTCTGGCAACCAGGTTGGCGCCTAGAGACTGCAGGTGTCCCGTGTGCATCTGGCAATCCAGCAGCAAGAACTGATCTTGGGTCAGTTGTCGGCACAGCGCCATCAGAGCGAATTTGGATCCATTCGTTGCCGCACTGAACATCGATTCGCCAAAAAATGCCCGGCCGATAGCAACGCCGTAGACACCGCCAATCAGCGTGCTGTCACGCCAGACTTCAATGCTGTGCGCCCAACCGTTGTCGTGCAGTTGGCAATACGCCGCACGCATTTCCGTCGTTATCCAGGTGCCGTTTTCATGACTTCGCGGTGCCGCGCAGTTGTCGATGACCGCTCGAAAACACTGATTGGTCGTGACAGTCACTGGGTCGCGGCGAAGCGCGCGACGGAGCGATCGGCTAGCATGAAATTCGCTGGGTGCGAGTACCATTCTGGGGTTTGGGCACCACCAGAGTATCGGCTGACCCGGGCTATACCACGGAAAAATACCCCGTTGATACGCCGCGAGCAGGCGTGCTTCGCTGAGGTCGCCACCGGCTGCAAGAAGACCATTCGGTTCATCGAGAGCGCTATTGACGGGAGGGAAATCGACGCCGCTGTCGGTGCCGAGCCAGTAGAGGCTCATGGTTCACCAGACTTGATCGTCTTAAATGGAGAACGTCGGTCGATCTCCGCCATGTAGGCAGAGACGCCTCGCTGTTCGCGGTCAAGATAGTCTTCTATGGCGGCGGCGAAGTCTGATCGGGCAAGCCAGTGCGCCGACACCGTTTCAACCGGCAGAAAACCACGAGCGACCTTGTGTTCGCCCTGCGTGCCCGGCTCAAACCGTTGCAGGCCATGCTCGATGCAATATTCAATGCCCTGGTAATAGCACGTCTCAAAATGCAGGCTATGGAAATCGCCGTCGCTACCCCAGTAACGTCCGTAAAGCGATTGCGTGCCACGCAGCAAGATCGCCGCTGCGACGATGTCGTCCTCGTGTTCGGCAAGAACAAACAGGATCTGCTCGGGCATCTGCTCGCAGAGGCCCGCGAAAAAAGACTCGTTCAGATAGGGTGTGTGCCCGCGCAGCAAAAACGTCCGGCTGCATAATGCGTAAGCTCGCGCGCGCGCCGCTTCGCTGATTTCGGCGCCGGACACGATCCGATGACGTATGCCGTTTTCCTCGATGCGGCGGCGTTCTCGTTTCACGTTCTTTCGCTTTTTGCTCGCGAACTGCGCGAGGAATGCATCGAAGCTCGCGTAGTCCTGATTGTGCCAATGGAACTGACAATCATTGCGACGGAGCAGTGCAGCAGTGTCGTCGCAGGCGACTTGGTCGGCCTTACTCAGGAACTGCAAATGGAGTGACGAAAACTCGTGTTGCTGCGCAAAATCTATCGCGGTGGCGAGCAATGTGCGCTTTAGCCCTGCGGTGTCTTCACCCTGCGCCACCAGTAGCTTGTTGGCGGTCGCAGGCGTAAACGGGGTCGCACTGATCAGTTTCGGGTAATAGGGCAGGCCATGACGTTGATAGGCGTCCGCCCAGCTCCAGTCGAAGACGAACTCACCCCAGGAGTGCGACTTTTGGTAGAGCGGCATCGCTGCCAGCATCCTGTCACCCTCGTGGATCGTAATATGACAGGGGAGCCAGCCTGTGTCTTCGCTGACACTGCCTGAGGTCTCCGCTAGATTGAGAAATGCGTGCGCCAGGTGAGGCTGATCGGGATCGACCATTGCGTCCCACTGTTCGGCATCGATAGCCGCCATGGCGCTGTGAAATTCTGCGCGAAGAGAGGGTTGAGTCATGCTGACATGCGTGTCCGTTGGGGGCTGCAGACGTATTTGAAAATTGACCGTCAAACCGGCTCATACGTTCGGCAATTTGTAATAAAATAACGGAATGGCGCGGACAAATTCCACTACAACAGAACCACAGGGCGTTCGGACCTCCATGACACGTACATTGCGCGAGGGCGCATTGTTTGTGTTTGGAGCACTCGCGCTCGTGATGCTGGTCGCGTTGTTCACCTACCACCCATCAGATCCGGGCTTCAGCCATTCCGGAAGCGGTGGACCTATCCAGAATCGGATTTCTTTGGTGGGTGCGGTGTTTGCCGACTTTGTGTTCATGTTGTTTGGTCGGCCAGCCTACTTGTTTCCTTTCATGGTGGCGTTTGCCGGTTGGCTGATTTACCGCGAGCGCACCAATCCCGAATGGGAAGCGGGCCGCTTGATGGCACTGCGCTTTACCGGTTTCGTGCTGACGCTCGCAGCGAGCTGTGGACTCGCTACATTGTATTTCTCATCCATTGGTCTGCGAGAGTCGGCCGGCGGCATCATTGGCCAGATGGTTGGGCAGGGGCTGACCGGATGGTTTGGCTTGCTGGGCACCACGCTTCTGTTGCTCGCTGGCTGGTTCGCCGCGGCATCTTTGTGTACGGGTGTTTCCTGGCTGGCTGTCATGGATAAGACTGGTCGCGGCGTATTGAAACTGGTGGAGGGCGTGTCGGCCTGGCGAGATTCCCTGCGTGATCGTGCTGAAGGCAAGCGCGCACAACAACAACGCACCGAGAGCAAACGCGTCGAGCGTGAGCGCAAAAGTGGGCGCGTCAAACCGCGGATCGAGCCGACCATCAAGCGGGCGGAGGCGAGTGATCGTGCTCAGCAGGAAAAGCAGGTTCCGCTGTTTGAAGCGGCCGCGCCGGGTGAACTGCCGCCGTTGTCTTTGCTCGACGATCCGCCACCCCCTGAAGGCGGCTATTCCGAGGAGTCGCTCGAGAAAATGTCGCGACTGGTAGAGCTCAAACTCAAGGATTTCGGTATCGACGTTGAGGTTGTTTCGGTTCAGCCAGGGCCAATCATTACGCGTTTCGAGCTCGAGCCCGCGGCCGGTGTAAAATCCAGTCAGATCTCCAATCTCGCTAAAGATTTGGCGCGCTCGCTGAGCGTCATCGCTGTCCGAGTCGTTGAGGTCATTCCAGGCCGCTCAGTGATCGGCCTGGAAATTCCGAACGAGAAACGCGAACTGGTGACACTCGGGGAAATCCTGCGCTCGCGCGCCTACGACGAGAGTCAGTCGCCGCTGACGCTGGCTCTGGGTAAGGATATCGGTGGCGCGGCGCAAATCGCCGATTTGGGGCGTATGCCGCATTTGTTGATCGCAGGTACCACGGGCTCTGGTAAGTCCGTGGCGATTAACGCGATGGTGTTAAGTCTGTTGTACAAAGCGACGCCGGATCAGGTGCGCCTGATCATGATCGACCCCAAGATGCTCGAATTGTCGGTGTACGAGGGGATCCCGCACTTGCTGTCTCCAGTCGTAACGGACATGAAGGAAGCGGCGAATGCTTTACGCTGGTGTGTGGCGGAAATGGAGCGGCGCTACAAGTTGATGGCGGCGTTGGGCGTACGGAATATTGGTGGTTACAACCGCAAAGTGCGCGATGCGATCGATGCGGGCAGCCCTATCCTGGACCCACTGTGGCAGCCGCCTGATCTGATCGATCCCGACAAGCCGCCACCTGCTGCGCCGGAGCTAACAACACTACCGTTCATCGTCGTTATTATTGATGAATTAGCCGATATGATGATGATTGTCGGCAAGAAGGTCGAAGAATTGATTGCGCGATTGGCGCAAAAGGCCAGAGCGTCCGGAATCAATATGATCCTCGCGACGCAAAGGCCTTCGGTCGACGTCATCACCGGCTTGATCAAGGCGAATGTCCCCGCGCGCATCGCGTTCCAGGTGTCGGCCAAAGTCGATTCGCGCACAATCCTGGATCAAATGGGGGCCGAAAACTTGCTAGGCCATGGCGACATGTTGTATCTGCCGCCTGGTACGTCGATCCCTGAGCGCGTGCATGGCGCGTTCGTATCGGATAACGAAGTGCATGCGGTCGTTGAGAAACTGCGTGCTTCCAGTGCGCCGACGTATATCGACGAGGTCCTGACAGGGCCTACGACCCCCGTCCCCGGTATGCCGGACGTCGGCGGGCCGATGCCAGACGCCGACTCCGAGCAGGACGCGCTATACGATCAGGCGGTCGCTATTGTTCTAGAGACCCGCAAGGCGTCGATCTCTGGCGTCCAGCGGCGTCTTAAGATCGGCTACAACCGCGCGGCACGCATGGTCGAGGCGATGGAAGAGGCTGGCCTGGTGGGGCCGTTGGAATCGAACGGTAGCCGGGAAGTATTGGCCCCGGCACCGCCCAAAGACTAGCACGCCCTGCACGTTCACCCCGGATTCAGAAACTGTGCGTTACTGTGCGTATAACCGCCATACCGAACTGGAGCAATAGAATGAATCGACAGTCTTGGCTGTACGTTTTTTTGATCGTCGTCTTGGGTGCTGATGCGGCCCAGGCGCAGACGTCGTCTGACGATGCGGTCTATCAGGAGGGGCTAACGCTGCTACAGCAGTTCGACGAATCGACAAGCAGCCTGCGGGGCAGTTTCGTTCAAACAGTACGCCGTCCGGATAGACCGCATCGTCAGACGACGTCTGCGCCTGGGCCGCATCAGCACCCAAGACGACGATC
>JBCAZB010000057.1:0-10908 GCA_038533315.1 Pseudomonadota bacterium
ACCAAACCCAACCGGCATCTAACGCAAAGGCGACCACTGCAAAAACCGCGTTGTAGGCGACCAGCGCAATATCTGGTGCCCGGAGCTTGTGGCGACCAATGCAGGCCAGCAACAGTGGCAACACGCGCAACTTCAAAAAAGTCAGCCCGGTCAAATCACGCACAATCTTGCGCGCGAAGCTCGCTCTACTAACGGGAAATGGCGCCGACAAGACCAGATCCGGATCCTCATCCTGCTGTGCGAATTGATGGTGTTTGAGGTGATAGGCGCGATAAGCACGCAAGTCCAGACCAACCGGGTAGGCACACAGCCATTGTCCCACGCGATCATTCCAGGTGGTGTTGCGTAACAACAATCCATGTGCCGCATCGTGCATTAAAATCGATAAGCCAAGCTGTCGCGAGCCAATCACCATGATCGCGAGCACGATAATGATGGGATGCGGGACGAGCACCGCCACCGTCAGCGCCGCGATGATAACCAGCCATGCATGTAGCACCAGTGCGATGCCGCGCCAGTCTGCGCGGGAGTTCAACGCCGCCCAGCGCGATGCGCCGAACAGCTCTTCACCATCGATGCGTGCGACTCTTGCCATGACCGAATAGTAGCAAATCCTGTCCACGATGCTGCTCTGAAGCCTGAGTCACCGCACGTATCGTCGCACGGGTCACCGAGAGTCACGCACCAGGATGACGAAACGCGAACAACAACAGCGGCCAGCGGACCTCCCGCACGTCATCGCCCCACAGCGGCGCTAACACTGGCGCGAGCGCTGCCACAGGATCCTTGCCATGCACATTCTTGAACCGTTGTACGGCTGACCAACTCGACAGATAACCCACGACATCAGCGAGACGCCAGCGACACCGCATCACGAACGGTGGACAATCAGCTTGCGGCCAATCCGGCAGAATCGACGCATACGACTCGTCGACAAAACGACGTTCAGCCGGCCAGTAAGGGCCAATCGGACCGTCGAAGAATTCGGCGATCAATGTGTCGATGGCAGGCTCGACTTCGAACAGCTGGTAGGTCCAAACGGCCAACACACCCGCAGGTTTCAATACGTCCTGCGCGTGGGCATAGAACGCATCGGTTTCAAACCAGTGCAACGCCTGCGCCACGGTAATGAGATCGACGCTGGCAGGCGTGAGACCGCTCGCCTCAGCAGCTGCCACACGATAGGAGACGTCGGTCGCATCGCGCGCTTTGTCGATTTGCGCGGCACTGGCATCCGTCGCGATCACCGCATCGAAATGGGTCGCAAGCGCCCTCGCCGCTTGTCCGTTGCCGGTCGCACAATCCCAGGCGCAGGCCTGAGTTGGCACCTGTGCTGCGAGCCACGCGTAGAGGGCTTCAGGGTAGCGCGGCCGGTGCGCGGCGTAAATCGCCGCCTGTTGCGAAAAATGATCCTTGAATGTCATTTCGGTGTGATCTCCACCACGCTATCTGGTCCGGTCATAAATACACGGTCACCGCGCTTCGGTCGAATATTGTGACCACCAGTAAAACTACCAAACGCCGGTAACACCGCATGGTCTTGCCGAAACCAGAATACGGGACTGCGCACGCGATCTGCACCACTGCTAAGACGCAATGTTGGGTGCAGATGTCCAGCTAGCACATAGCCACTGGTGACGGGTTCTGGCTCATGCGCAAGGCAGAACGGTCCGACACGACGATCCGCAGGATACCAGTCGACACGCTCGGTTAGCGGCGCCGGTAGTCGCTCCGCGCTGACGCGATCGTGGTTACCCGCGACGACGCTGAAGCCAAGTGTTGCATGCTCGCCGAGCCAGTCCGCGAGATCCTGTGGCCAGCGATCTGAAGCAAGCGGCGGCGCGTGCATTAAATCGCCAAGCACGATCAACTCGTCGGTTGCGTAGCTTGCCAACACACGATCGAGACGTTGCAGGTCGTATTGCAGATCACCTTCCGGAATCGCGAGCCCGCGGCGGCCGAACACGGCGGCCTTGCCTATGTGCCAATCGGCAATCAGGAGCGTACGCCGCGCCGGCCAGAACATCGCGCGATCGGGCAACAGCAAGAGGGTCTCGCCGGCGATGACGATTTCGAGCACATCGCTCATGAGGTTGCCGCCCGACGATTTAATGACTCGGCCATTTTGGCGACACGCTCACGCCAGGTTTCGCTCGACATGATCTGGCTCTGCAAACGCTCCGCCCATAGCGGAAACGCGAATGGGGACAGGCGCTCCGTGGTCCTGATGTGTATCGGTAGCGTTGCAATTCGAGACATCGCATCTTGCATGCGACGGGTTTCCATCTGCGCATCCAAAACCTCACGCCGTGACTGGTCGAGTAACAGATTATCCTCGTCGTAGCGCGCCAGCACGTCAAAGATGAGACCACTGGAGGCCTGAATCTGACGTGTGGACTTGCCGCTGCCCGGGTAACCGCTAAAGATGAGACCTGCGATTCGCGCGATGTCTCGGAACTGGCGCTTGGCAGCCTCGCCAACATTGATCGCGGCGAACAGATCGTCCAGCAGGCTGTCCGGACTCGACCAGCGGCGAAACGCCGCCTCATCAAACTCGAGCGCATCGCGAGACAGCAGCTCAAAACCATAGTCATTGACCGACAAGGTAAACGTGATTTTGATCTCCCGTGAGATTCGATAGGCGATCAGTGTCGCAAGGCCCTCATGGGCCAGACGACCGGCAAACGGAAATACGAAAACACTGTGGCCTTCGCGACTCTTGCATCGCTCGATAAGCAGCAATGATTCACTCGGCAAGCACGACACCTGCTGTTGATACTTGAGCAGCGGTGCCAACAAGCCAAGCTCATCGGTAGTCGGCTCACCGCGCTGGAAGGACTGCAGCAGTGCGAGCATGCTGTGCGATAACTCGTTGGACAGCGGCATACGTCCGCCTTGCCAACGTGGCACAGTTTTTTTGCCGGGCTTGGCGCGCTTGACGTAAGCGGTCATGTCGCGAATCTGCACTAACGCGACAAGTCGTCCGGCGAACAAGAAACGATCGCCAGTCTTTAGGCGCGACACGAACGATTCCTCAATCGTGCCGAGCGTTCCGCCCGTCATCCATTTGACACGCATCGCGGTGTCGCTGGTGATTGTGCCCACAGACATACGATGCTGGCGGCTTAGCCTGCGATCGGTCATGCGGTAGACCCCATCGGTTTCGACGACACGTTGAAACTGCGGATAGCCCGCGAGCGCTTGCCCGCCGCGCGTGATGAAATCGATACACCAGCCCCACTGCATCTCATCGAGATCGGCGAAGGCATACGTCTGTCTTACTTCGTCGCGCATCTCGTCTGCCGTGAAACCGGTGCCCAACGCAATAGTCACGAGATGTTGGGATAACACATCGAGGCAAAGGCGTAACGGCACGCGCGCTTCAATACGACGCGCCTGCCAAGCGGATCGCGCTGCTGCGATCTCGATCAACTCTAATGCGTAAGTCGGGACACACAGAATACGCGACACCGCATCGGGCTGATGACCGCTGCGACCCGCGCGCTGCATGAGGCGTGCGACGCCTTTTGGACTGCCGATCTGCATGACCTGGTCGACCGGCGCAAAGTCGACACCGAGATCGAGCGATGATGTGCAGACCACCGCCAGCAAATCGCCCTCGCGCAGGGCCTGCTCAATACGTTGGCGTAGCTTACGATCGATCGAACCGTGATGCAGCGCAATGCGGCCAATCCAGTCCGGTCGCGCACCGAGCAGTGCTTCGAACCACAATTCAGATTGTGAACGCGTATTGGTAAACACGAGCGTTGAACGCGCCTGCTCGATGTGGTCAATCACTGCGTCCAGCAACCCGATACCCAGGCGCCCGGACCAAGGAAACTGCTCGAGCGTATCCGGCATGACGCTCAGCACGTCTACGGCCTTCGGCGCATCCCCGCGTATCAACGCCGGCTCCAGTGGCGGCGGACACAACACCTGCGCTGCCTGCTCAAGATTAGCCAATGTCGCAGACAACCCCCAAGTCACGAGTGACGGACGCAGATGTCGAAGACGCGCCAGGCAAAGCTCCAGCTGTACGCCCCGTTTGTTACCGAGCAACTCGTGCCACTCATCGACGATTACCGCTTCGAGATGACGAAATGTCTTTGCGCCATCGGCGTAGCTGAGCAGCAGCGACAGACTCTCCGGCGTTGTAATCAACACCTGCGGTGGCTGCTTTTTTTGGCGCGTACGTTCACTGGACGAGGTATCGCCGGTGCGCAAGCCGACCTGCCAGGGACTACCCAGTGCATCGATGGCCTGACGCAGGCTCTTGCCGGTATCGTTGGCGAGCGCGCGTAACGGTGTGATCCAGAGAACGCGAAGCGCTGGATCAGGTTCGTGGCCAAACCGCATCAGCGGCCCAAGCAAGGCCGCCAGCGTTTTGCCACTGCCGGTCGGCGAGTGCAGCAGACCGGACTGCCCCGCCTGACAAGCGTCCCAGACAGACGCCTGAAAATCGAAAACCTGCCAATCGTTGCTCGCGAACCAGCAATCGATATCGTCTCGCGAAATGCCGGTCAAATGAGTGCCTCCAACGTCTCAAGGCTGTCCGCATCCTTGGCCGCGAGATCTTTCCGCCAACGCCGAATGCGCGGGAATCGCAGCGCGACGCCAGACTTATGCCGCGACGAGCGCGCGATTGCTTCGAAAGCGAGCTCAAACACTTGCACCGGTTCGACAGACCGAACAGGACCAAAGCGCTCGCGCGTATGTCGCCTAATCCACTTGTCGAGCGCGTTGATCTCGTCGTTGTTCAGACCGGAATAGGCTTTGGCGATCGGTACCAGCTCATCACCGCGCCATACCGCGAACGTATAGTCCGTATGTAGATTGGCACGTCGGCCGTGCCCTGCCTGGGCATACAACATGACGGCATCCACGGTGAACGGCTCAATCTTCCACTTCCACCACACACCGCGCTTGCGACCGGCGACGTAGCGACTGTCATGGTGCTTCAGCATAAAGCCCTCGACGCGTCGCCGACGCGCATCCGCGCGTAACAGCGCCAAGGCCTGCCACGTTTCGCCCGCTACCGTTTGCGACAACGCCAATCGTTCGGGAAACGTTGCGGCCAGTCGTTCGAGATCTGCACGTCGAGCGCTCAGCGGTTGCTCACGTTGATCGCATCCATCGAGCTCCAACAGGTCGTAGCAGCGAAATATGCACGGGAAGTCAGCCATTGATTTCTTACCCGGTTTCTTGCGACCAAAGCGTCGCTGTAAGGCAGAAAATGGCATCGGTTGACCGTCCCGCCAGGCGAGTATTTCACCATCGAGTACCGTGCCGTCGGCGAGAGACTCAGACGCCGCAACGATCTCGGGAAACTGTGGCGTGATCAAATCCTCACCACGTGACCATAGAAAGGTCTGACCCGCGCGACGAATCAGCTGTCCGCGAATGCCGTCCCACTTCCATTCAATCTGATAGTCACTGACAGGGCCGAGCCGATCAGCCATAGCGTCGGCGGATAGCTCGCCCGGTGCATTTTCCAACGGGCTAGCAAGACAAAACGGATACGGGCGCGACAAACTGGTCTGCCCGTCATCTTCGGACAATAACATTCGTGCGAAAGCTGCATCGGGAGTCCACTGTCCCATGAGCCGATGCAGAATAACGGGTCTCGGCAGCTCCGCCACTTGCGCGAGCGCTGTCGCGACGAGGCCTTGCGATACACCAACGCGCAGCGCGCCGGTCAACAACTTATTGACGAGATAGCAATCCTGATACGGGAGACTGCACCACCAGCCGACGACACGACTACGTTGCTCGTCTTCGTCCATCTGACCGAGCGGGAGCAATTGCTCGACAACAAAACCGGCTAGCGATACGTCTGTCAATGGCGCGGACTCTTCTCGATCGGCCAGCAGCAGCGCGATGGTCTCCGCAAGGTCACCCACATCGGCATAGGTTTGTTCTACCAACCATGCAGGCAGCTCAGACGTTTCGCCAAGCCAATGTCGTAACTTGGCAGCGCCAACGAGTCGTCGAAGGCGACGACCAGAAAGGAAAAACACGGCATACGCCAAATCCGCTGGCTGAGAATGCTGAAAGTAGTCGACCATGACCGCCACCTTTGCATTCGTCGATTGCGTCTGATCCAGCGTGTTGTACAACGCACTAAATCGTCTCATCGACACGCTCCAGTGGCTGACCGAACTCCGCGGCATCAACGCCGCGCTCGCGCAACAAGCGCACCAGCGTGTCGGCATGGCCGTGCATCAACAAAATCTTGCTCGCGCCGGTATCCTCGATAGTCGACAACAGTCCTGGCCAATCGGCATGGTCAGACAGCACGAAACCGCGATCGTAACCGCGACGGCGGCGATTGCCGCGTACGCGCATCCAGCCTGAGCAAAAACCCGTTGACGCGGACTTGAACCGTCGCATCCAACGCGAACCCGCCGCCCCCGGCGGCGCGATGATCAACTCACCGGCATAGACTTGTCGCGATCGCAGGTCGACCGGTGTGGTTGGCAGCATGCGCACACCGGCATCGCGATATAGCGCCGTTAGTTTCTCAACTGCACCGTGGGTGTATACCGCCTCATCTGTGAATCGCACCAGTTCGGCTAACACCCGTTGCGCCTTCCCGAACGCATAACAGAACAAGACGCTGGGTTTGCCACTCGCTTTGTTCGTTTGCCACCAGGTGTATATCTCTTCGGCCACGGTATCTGGCGGTGGCCAGCGATAGATCGGCAGCGCGAATGTCGCCTCGGTCACGAACGTATCGCAAGGGACAACCTGGAAAGGCACGCAGGTTGGGTCAGGATCACGCTTGAAGTCCCCCGTTACCACCCAGACCGAACTGTCGTGTTCAATACGAATCTGCGCGGAGCCGAGCACGTGACCGGCGGGATGAAACGAGACGCGCGTAGCGCCGAGATCGAGCGGCTCTCCGTAGTCGACGCCCGTTATATTGATTGCCTCACCGAGACGCGCGCGAAGGATAGGGACGCTGTCGTGGGTGGCGATGTAACGTGCCGCACCCTGTCGCGCGTGGTCAGCGTGTGCATGGGTGATCAGCGCGAGATCGCAATCGCGCATCGGGTCGATATGGAAACCGCCGGCCGCGCAATACAGACCAGCGCTTGAGGCCGATACCAGCGCCACTCCGCTGGCTTTAACCTTTGTTGGGTTTCACAGGCTCTGGGATATTCGGGCGCGCACAATACGGCGTCTTGCCCGCTGCCTTGGCTTCGTTGTAGAGCAACAAGGCGCGCGGCAGCTGACTAACGAGCTTATCGATACGAGTCTCACTACTCGGATGGGTCGACATAAACTCGGGCGGCGCATTCTCCTTGCTGTCCTGCATGTTTTGCCACAGCTTGACACTCTCGCGCGGATCGAAACCGGCACGCGCCATATAGGTCAGACCGACGGTATCCGCCTCGGTCTCCTGACCGCGGTTAAACGGTAACAACAATCCGAGCTGCGCGCCGATTTGCATCGCAGTGGACGCACTTTGCGCCGCAATTGGGGTACCACCGACGATGCCAGACAAAACACTGACTCCAACCTGTGTGGCGGTCGTGCGCGCGATGCGTTCAGCAGGGTGCCGTTCGGTGACATGCGCCACCTCGTGCCCCATAACAGCAGCGAGCTGGTCGTCGTTCTTGGTGACTGCCAACAACCCTTGGTAAACACCCATTTTGCCGCCAGGCAAAACGAAGGCATTCACTTGGTTTTGGTCGAAAACGGCAAGTTCCCACTCGAGATTGGCGTAAGGGCCTTCGAGTTGATTAACGATCGCATTTGCGACGCATTCGACGAAACGGACCGTATCGGCATCTTTCACTAACGGAATCTCGGCGCGCATTTGGTCATAGGCAGCCTGGCCCTGCGCGTTCAACGTATCATCTGACACCATCGAAGCACATCCGCCAAACAACAGCGCGGTCAAAGACAGCAAAACCGCGGCCGTCGGACGTTGTAATCGCTGTTCGTTCATGACGTTACCTCTCGTTCAACACTGCGCTTAACGCTAAAATCCACGCCAGAGGTTATGCAGTCGATCGGCGAAACGCTCCAGCGCACTATCGACAGCACCCAGCAATTTTTTGGGTAGTGGCTGCTTGATTTCGTACGTTATCGAAAAAATATCACGGTTTTCGCACCGTGCGATCAATTCTTCATCACTGGTAGCCAGTTTATCAATCAGACCCATTTCCAGCGCTCGGGTTCCATACCAATGCTCGCCCGTCGCGACCGTCGACAAGTCGAGCTCAGGCCGGTACCGCGATACAGCCGCCTTGAACAGGCCGTGGATGTCTTCCAACTCCTCTTTCAGTTTGGCGCGATCTGCATCGGTATTCTTGCCAAACATCGTGACCGAACGTTTATGCTCGCCCGCAGTAATTTGCTCGAAATCAACCCCACGCTGCTCGAGTGCCCGATTAAAATTGGGCAGCTGCGCAATCACGCCGATTGAGCCGACGATGGCAAAAGGTGCAGCAACGATTTCGTTGGCGACGCAAGCCATCAAATAGCCACCGCTTGCTGCCACCTTATCCACAACCACAACAAGAGACAGGCCGCGCTCACGGATACGAGTGAGCTGTGCCGCAGCCAGACCGTGCTCGTGCACCACGCCACCGGGGTTTTCGAGTTTGACCAGCACTTCGTCATCATCGCTGGCGACCGACAAAATTGCGGTGACTTCTTCACGCAATTGACTGACCGCACTCGCCTTGATGTCACCCTTGAAATCAATGACAAACGTCCGTGCGCGCTGTGGCGGAGTTTTTTCTCGCGCCTTAGCCTCGGCCTTCTGCTGCTTCTTCAGTGCTTTGGCATCTTGCGCGCCCGCTACAGCCCGCGCCAGGCGCTCGCGCATCTGGCGAAACTTATCATTGAGATTATCAACTCGCAGCGTCTCATTACTCTGTCCGCGTTTGGAAAAACTGGCGATCATCGCCAGCAACAGGAATGCTGCCAGCAGGAACGTCAGTGTCTTCGCCAAAAACAGGCCATACTCAACGAAGAAGGTGCTCACGTTACGACTGCTCCAGCGGTGAACCCGCAGCATCGAAACCAACATTGTTTTTTTCGAGCACCCGCTCTGCACGGTAACTCGAACGCACCAGCGGACCGGACACGACCTCAAGGAACCCACGCTGCAAACCTGCCTCGCGATAGGCGTTGAACTCTTCGGGAGTGACGTAACGTTCTATCGGCAGATGATTGACCGTCGGTCTCAGGTACTGACCGAACGTGACGATATCGCAGCCAATCTCCGCGAGATCGTCCATCGTCTTCAGAATTTCGTCGTCTGTCTCACCGAGCCCGAGCATGAGGCTGGTCTTGGTCAATACATCAGGCCGATAGCGCTTGGCGAACGCCAATACATCCAGCGTCTGTCGATAGCCGGCACGCGGATCACGCACCGGGTGGGTTAAGCGCTCGACCGTTTCGACATTTTGTGCGAACACTTCGAGACCAGAGTCGAGCAACAGGGCAACATGATCCTCGACGCCATTGAAGTCCGGTGTCAGTGCTTCGACGGCGGTTTCCGGGGTGCGCAGCTTGATAGCGCGCACACAGGCGGCGTAATGACTGGCTCCGCCATCATCCAGGTCGTCTCTATCGACGGAAGTCAAAACAACGTACTTGAGCCCCATCATCTCGACTGCTCGCGCTGTGTTCTCCGGCTCCTCGTGATCGAGCCAACCTTTCGGGTTTCCGGTGTCCACCGCACAGAACTGGCAAGCGCGCGTGCACACCGAGCCCATGACCATAATGGTCGCGGTACCCGCGTTCCAGCATTCGCCGATGTTAGGGCACATCGACTCTTCGCAAACGGTGCTCAGGCGCTTGTCTTTGACCGTTTGCTTAACGGCACTGAATTTCTCTCCGGCCGGTAACTTAGCGCGCAACCAAGGCGGCTTACGGCCGATTTCAACACCGGCGCGATCCGGCTTGGCTTTCACGCCATTCTTAATGGCTTTAAAACCGGCTTCAGTCGTGAATTTTTGCCCGCTGGTGACGATGGGGATACCACGCAGCGTGGGTTGCTCAGAGGCCATTATTCATCCGCGTTGATTCGTTAGATCTCGTAGTGTCTCACGCCAGCCCTGCCAGCAGCCAGCCGGACACAGGTTCAACATGAGGGTGATATCAGGATTTTACAGACCGACGAGTGCTTTAACCCACGCCGAAAAGTCGCCTGATATGCACCAAGCTACGCTCCAGATCTGCCATCGACAATCGCCACGGTTCCCCGGCAGCGTGTGGCATGACGTCCAGGCTCAGACCATCATCATTGCGGCGGATCCGTGCCCAACGCTGCAGCCCATTGTGCAACTCGATGGCGGTCAGACCTGGGTCTGTGGCATCGACTCGGCGCATCGATAGGCGGGCCAGGCCGCGCTGTGCATTAGTCATAATAGGGAAACCCGGGTGAAGCGGCGTGGCGCAATATACCGATCGACGCGGGGCGCGTCCATGCGCTAGCGAGTATGGCTACCCAGTCCGCAAAAACGCGCCGCTCTTGGGCGGCCATACTAATTGTCATGCCAGTCGTTTCGGCGTCGCTCTCGGACGGTCCAGCCAGCGAAATGCCAGCTTTGACCCGTCGCTCTCGGCCGTCGCACTGCGGACAATGTGCCATTCCCTAGCGCGTCGCTCTCGGGCGGACCAGCCAGCGAACTGCCAGCTTTGATCCGCCGCTCCCGGACATCCTGTCCTCCGCGGCATAAGGCCGTCCATGGCCAAAAAAAAAAGCCCGGGCGAAGCCGGGCTGATCAGGGGTATCTTGTATCGATGAACTTCAGTGCAGCTGAGACCAGCTCACCAATTGCACATGGTCATACTCGAGATCGAAATTCTGCGACAACAGAAACTGAAGGTCGCTTTCGCGAACATCACCTGCAGTTGCCGCTTGCAGTTCCACGATGCCACTGAACA
>JBCAZB010000058.1:0-10908 GCA_038533315.1 Pseudomonadota bacterium
GGGTCGTAAAACGCATCGCGATCGATACCCAACCACGCGCGCAGAGTATCGCCACTTGGGTCATCAAAAGGCACCCCAGTCTCGTGTACGCGCCGACCCGGCGCCTGCCCAGCAATCAGTAGTCGCGCCTCGGGAGCCAGTTGCACAACAGGGCGGGGCCCCAGGGGCAAACTGTCTGCACAGATATCGCAGCGCCGGATTCTCACGAGTAAATCAACGGCTACCTCGCACGCTCCCATAGCACGTCTTCCCATATCGTCCCACTGATGCACCAATTTATACCGCAAATACGCCTTTGTTAATGGCCACTGTATTTTTGGCGGTACACTGTTCACCACTGCGGGTGGTGACACTGAGGGAGACAGCGTCATGGCAGCAAATGCACAAATCGATTTATCGGATGTACACCAGTTCAAGCTCCAAGCCCCGCTTGAGCAAGGTCGACGGTTCACCCTGATCCGCCGTGGACGATCCGCCAAGCGCGTCATCTTGTTCGTTCATGGCCTGAAGAGTAGCGCGGCAACCTGGCAGCCATTCGTTGAGGCAGCCTACAGTTGTGATGCCCTCAACGATTGCGATTTTGCCGCATTCGAGTATCACACCGCACTGCTCGGCCGCGTACGCTTTCCGTTTCGCAAGGTCGATGCCGAAGACTGGGCGCGTGTTTTGGCAGACACCATCGAGCATCAACTGATCTCGCAATGCGACTACGACGACGTCGTCTTGGTGGGTCACAGTATGGGTGGACTGGTTTGCAAAATGGCGATCCGCGATTTCGCCGATGAGGGCAACACCGACGCCATCGCGCAAATCCATAGCGTGTTTACCTATGCCACGCCCCACTTCGGCTCGGATCGCGCTTTTGCACCCGTCGCTGCGCTTTCTTATGACGTCTCTTTCTTACGCGCTAACAGCAAACCCATTCAGTCACTGCAGCGGTTTTGGAATACGCGTGTTGGTCCGGACAAAGACTTTCACTTGCACGAACGTGCGGTAGTCAGCGCCAACGATGAAGTGGTGCCGGTGGTGAGCGGCAGCGGTGGTCTGTCGCAGCAACACATCTTTCATGTCGCGACATCACATACCGACATTCATTGCCCCGAAAACGCTGGCGATCGGCGTATCACCTGGTTTTGCCAAGAACTCGGCCGTATCGACCGTCGGTCACATACCCGTCTGGTCGATATACACAAACTGCCCGACCCGGCTACCTATAACGCTGATAACGCAGACTTTTTCGTTGCGCTGTTCAAGATGGTTTTCGTTTTGGAAGGCGGTAGTGCGGACGGCGTCGATGTCGGTGACCAATTTCAGTTGTTTTATGAACCTGAGCCGGATGATGGCGATATTGCGGCAACCACTTCCGAGTCTGCGATTCCGTGGAATCTACTGACTGTAACCCGCGTTGAGAAAAACCAGACGTTTGCCACACTCGAGAACTTCTCCGGCGAAATCGCAATGCGTCGTGCGGAGCGGCTCGCAGAAGAACTTGCGATATCGCCTTTCAAAACACCGACGTCCGAACAGATACAGAAGCTCATTCACGGTATGTTCGACCACGCCGCTACGCGCATACCCCGCGCAGAAACCAAGGCCGCGCAGGCGACGGAGCGGGCAAAGCAACGGCGGCAAGATGAGCCACCGGGCAGCAGTGCCTGGCAACGCGCCAACCATGACGTGCTGCAATACGCCGAAGAGTTTGTCGACGCGCACCCGCAATCGGCTTTGGCAGAAGGCTTGTATTTTGATCGCGCTTTCGCGTTAAAAGCCCTTGGCCGACTCGAAGAAGCACAACAACGCTTTCAGCACTTCGTCGACCGTTTCCCGTTTTCTGTTAGCGCCCCTGGCGCACACCTTCACCTGGAAGAAATCGAGTATCGAATGGCGGCGAGCGCTGCACCGGACGATCTGTTTCGGGTATTCCGACTTGGCACATTCCTGATGGGCCATGGTGACTTCATCGAAGGCGCGCATATCGTCTGGAGCAAGCTGCGCGAACACATCGACGAAATCGATAAATTCGGTCCGACCACCCGCCTGGATTTGTTTGCGCTATTCATCGCCGGGGATCTCATGGGTGAGCGTTTTGTCGATCAGCGAGACTTTTACCAGTGGCTGCGCCACTACCGTGCCGAGCCAAACATGCAGCAGCTTGTGCTGGCAAAAATCGATACAACCGATGAGCCAGATCGTGCTTTGATGCGCGCGTTGTATCAACGAATTGATGCCGATGCGGAAGCATTGCTGGCAAGCGACTGACGAGCGACCCTCGCGGGACGCTCGCCGTTCACTTCAACCGATCCAGCAGTCCCCGTATCGTGTTGTGGTAAGGGGTCCATGCATCGAACGCAGTCCTTGCCCACGCTTCAACCAACGCTCGGTGTTGATCCGGCGACGTCGCCGCCAGTACAGAGTTGACATTGAGTTCGCCCAAGGATGGCGGCGGTGACAACCAGATAAACGACGACTTCAATGTGACGACCTGCTGCTTCAGTGCAGGCAACTTGCTGAGTGCAACGTCTCGCTCAAAGTACGCTAATAGACTGGCCAGATGCACATGTACAGAGGAAGTCGACTGCGGCCCTTCTACGCCCGGATGCTGCACAGCGTAGGCGTCGACGGTCAGCGCGTGCATCGCCATATAGCGCGAATCTGAATATTCCCGTGCCAGCAGGACACCGTACTGCGCCCAGCAACCAGGCGAGGACAGCATGTAACGATGAATCGCACCAGTCTCCCCGGGGGCTGTCTCGGCGCCGCAGGAAAAACAGATTTCGGTAGACATGGCGTAACGGCACCGGCTGCAAACGGCGATTAACACTAATGCGGTTACATCGTCAGCGCAATGTGTCACAGGGATAGTTACCTGACTCGCGGCAGAGAGCATACAAGGGCAACTAGCAGGAGACCCAGGATGGGACCGGAGCTGATCTTGATCACACAATATGCGGGCATTGCGCTCGGCAGCGTCCTGTTATTGTCTGTGGCCTGGGTTTGGGTACGCAAGCAGGTGCTCGGTATGGGCGGTCTTGGTATGAGCGCGATCGGCATGGTCTTGATCAGCTTGACGCTTTGGCAATCCATCGAGCTCAAAGTCTCAGGGGACGGCGTCGAGGTCGGCCTGATCCGCGAGCTCGAGGAACGCTTGACCGAAGCGGAAGGGGCTCTGGAAAAGACTCGCCGCGATGTTGCCACCGTTGAATCTCGCAACGCCACGCTGAACAGCACGGTGAGCGAACTCCGAGAGATCTCTGTTCTTCAGAATCGAGCGTATGAGAACTTACGGCGCGAACTCGACAATAGAAACGTGATTGATCAGCAGCGACTGATCGACCCTGAGATTCAGCAGCGCCTCCGCGATCTACAGGTTATCCAACAACCCTAGACGTCTCCGTCGGTGGGGTGACACGAAAACCGGCGGTGACGTCATCCAGCAAATAGGTATCGAGTTCGCTCGCGGGCATCGGACGCGCATACAGGTAGCCCTGACCGTAGCCACACTGAAGCTCTCGGAGTGCGTCTTCATCGGCATGTTGCTCGATGCCTTCGGCGATGACCCGCGCCTGCATTGCGCGACCAACTGCGATCATAACCTCGAGCAAACGTCGTCTCACCTTACCGCTGTTGAGGCCGTAGATAAACGAACGATCGATCTTGATCATGTCGAACGGATATTGATCGAGGTAAGACAACGAGGAATACCCCGTCCCAAAATCATCCAGCGCCACTCGAATCCCCATCGCTTTCAGCGTATCGAATTTCTTGCGGACGGCCGCACTACTGTCCAGCAGAATACTCTCGGTCAACTCGACGACGAGCGCGGAAGCAGGCAAGAGTTGCGCGGCCAGATGCCGCGCGATCATCGGCAATAGTTGCGGACTCGTAAAATGACGTGCGGAGATATTCACACTCACGCTGATGTCCTGATACTCGAGATGTTGGTGACGCAGTCTTGCAACCATCGATAGTGCTTGCTCAATGACCTGCTCTTCGATGCGAATGATCAAGTCGGACGATTCGGCGATCGGGATAAAATCGTTTGGCGGAATTAACGCACCGTCGGCCGACAGCCAACGCGCCAGCGCCTCGAAGCCGACCGGGCGATTCGTCTCAAGATCGACGATAGGTTGGAAAAACGGCACGATCTCGCCCGCGTCCAATGCTCGCTCAAGCTTCTTCTGCAGGCTGATGCGCTGTTGCGCCCGCTCCGTCATGCTGGGCTCATAGAAAACAGCTTTGCCTTTACCGAGTGACTTCGCCTCGTACATCGCCAAATCGGCATGTCGCAGCAAGTCCGGTCCATCATTACCATCGCTACCCAGCGCGACGCCGACGCTTGCGCCCGGCTCCCATTGCACATCGTCTATGACCAGCGGTTCCGCCAGCGCGCGTGTCACGCGCTGAATGACCGGCTCAACCGACTCGCGGTCTCCAACCGAGGACAAGATCAGCGCGAACTCGTCTCCACCCAAGCGACAAGCGAAATCCTCTTCGCGGATTGCATCGAGCATGCGCTGTGCGGTGGACTTCAGAAAAGAGTCACCCGCGTCGTGACCCAGCAGATCATTGATCGTCTTGAAGTTATCCATATCGATCAAGGCCACGGCCAGCGAACCACTACCCATGGTCTCGATCTGCTGGTTCAGGTGTTGCTGAGAATGTCGCCGGTTGGGAAGACCGGTTAAGCCATCATGATTGGCTTGAAAACTGATCCGCTGCTCCGCTTCGCGCTGCAACGTAATATCCTGAATGAAGGCTGCGCGGACCGCCTGATTGCCCACCTCTACTTGTGAGATCGAATAGCTACACAATAAGCGGGTCTGGTCTTTTCGCCAAAGTACGACCTCACCCCGCTGGCTGTCATCCTCACTAGCGAAGGTCCAACTGCCATCGGATGCGCGCTGTCGCGGCGTCAGGCCACGGGACGACAGCAGGTCGATAGGTTGTCGCAGCGCTTCATCAGCGGTGTACTGGAACATGTGCTGCGCCGCTTCGTTGAAGAATGTGATGCGATCGTTGTCATCGACCATGATCACAGCTTCCATAGCGCGCTCCAGTGTCTGCAACAACAGCAGATACTCTGCGTGCGCATCTGTCATGTCACGACCGAGAAGAATTATGGAAGTATCTGATACTCGAGACATCCGAACGTCCAGCGTTCGTGTCGTTTCCTTGTCGACAACGAAAGCCTTGGCTGCGCAACTATCCGCGACGGCGTCCACCGGATGCTGCGCTAACAATCGCTGGAACCACTCGGGTGTATCTTGCAGACAGCAACCTGGCTTCAGGTACTGATCCAGAAATCGAAGTGTCGTTGCGTTGATGTGCACAGACTCAAGGCAGCCATCGGTGATCTGTACGCGCAAGTCCGCCGCGATCTCAAGGTCCCGAGTCAGTACGGACTCAGCACTAGCCAGCTCTTCGGAGCGTCGAATGGTTGCCTGCAATCTGTCGTTGACGGCACGCAGCTCCTCGAGCTGCTGAGCGCGTGTAAACGACATGTAAAGATGTTCGATCGACGATTCGTGTGGCGCGAAATCCGTCTCTTTGAGTCCGTGCACGGCCAGTTGCTGCGGGTCCTCAAGCCAGGGTGAACAAAGAAACCACAGTGCCTGATCACCGTCGGACAAATACAATTGACCGCGCAAGCGGATCGCGCTGTCGTTCAGCTCTACAAGAAATGTCGTTTGCAGGTGACGCAGCAACTTGCTGCGATCCAGCTTAATGCGCGGACTGATGAGTTTCGCGTAATCGGTGAAAGGTCGGCCGACAACGAGATTTGGCAGGAGTTTCCTCGCGGATACACCAGCATCCATGATGCGCAATTGTTGGTCCAATCGAACATGGAACGGAAAGAGCTGACTGACAAACTGCTCGAGCATGGTTCACTGCGTCGCGCCGTCAGACAGAATGCGGACTTCGAGGATGTCCGGGTCGTCAAGCGTAGCCTTGGTTTCAAGAATACGTACTTCCGCCTGTTGGCCGAACTTGTCAGCCAAGCCCTTGATCAGGCCAACGACCATCGGCACCAGCCCCTCTCGGTTTGAGTAATACGACACCTGAATCGCGCCGTCGGGCTGCGCCTCACACGTAAAGCTTGGCGGATCGAGGTTCGGCATGGAGTTTTTGATGCGCGCATGCATCTGATCGAGATTCGACAGGAATTCCTCGAGAGTGTCACCCGATACGGCCATCAGGGGTCCATAGCCACTCTTGGACGTAAACCCGATCCAGTGGTGACCGAATCCTTCCAACAGGGTGTCTGCGGGTGTCGACAATACTTCTGACGCCGCCGCAACCAGACCCATTGTGACCGCGTCGTCGTAGGCCTGCATGCTGAGGAACTCATCGAGGTCCACCGCCGCCTTAGCCCGAACCTGCTGCCACAGCGCCTCTCCACCCGCCTCAAGAACCATATCCTTGACGCCTTGATTCACCAGTCCGTACACAGAATCCACCACTTTCCCGGAAAGTGGAGTTAGCGGCGAAACAGGGGTTTGCTTTAGCGCTGGCGGGCCATTTTGGAGTCTGGCACAGGGTCCGATCTAACCTGCCTCGACGACCTTGTTTTCAATGCGACCAAAAATCGACTCACCCGCGCTGTCTCGCATTTCAATCCCGACGGTGTCCCCGAACGACATAAACGCGGTTTGCATGGATCCAGACTGAATTTTTTCGATCATGCGGACTTCGGCAATGCAGCTATAGCCCACCCCACCGTCTTCGATCTTTTTGCCTTCCGCACCCTCGAATTTATTCGATACGGTTCCTGAGCCGATAATCGCGCCTGCACATAATGCACGCGTCTTGGCGGCGTGTGCGACGAGCTCTGCCATGTTGAATGTCATGTCGGTCTTCACGTTTGCACAGCCAAACGGTGACCCGTTGTAATCAACGAGTAATGGCAAGTCGATCGTATTGTCTTGCCATGCATCACCCAATTCGTCCGGCGTGACAGCGACCGGGGAGAAAGCAGAAGATGGCTTGCCGTGGACGAAACCGAAGCCTTTACGCAATTCGTTGGGTATCAGACCACGCAGCGACACATCGTTGACTAACATCACAAGCTTGACGTGGTCAGCCGCCGCTTCGACCGATACGCCCATCGGCACGTCGTCGGTAATGACGGTGAGCTCCGCCTCCATGTCGATACCATGTGCCTCGTCAATGGCGACGATATCGTCGCGGGGGCCTATGAAAGTATCGGATCCGCCCTGGTACATCAGTGGATCGGTGTAAAAACTCTCCGGCACTTCCGCGTTACGTGCTTTACGCACCAACTCGACATGGTTGAGATACGCGGAGCCGTCCATCCATGCAAACGCACGCGGCAGAGGCGAAGCACAAGCCGCTTCATCGAATGCAAATGCACTGAGCACCTCTCCTGCATTGAGCGCAGCATAACGCTCTGCCAGGCGGGGCTCGGCGCTCGTCCAGTCGTCGAGTGCGGACTGTAGTGTGGGCGCAATGTCCGTAGCGTCGACTGCTTTGGAAAGGTCGCGTGAAACGACAACGAGACGACCATCACGTCCATGTTTGAGTGAAGCGAGTTTCATAATGTTATCCGTACCTATTCGGTTTCAGAGGCGATTTTTTCGTGGAGCCAGGCGGCATGCCTCGGCGCCTTTTTCGTGTCCGACCACTCCGCCAGCATGTCGGGTGCTACGGCTTTGAGTGATGCCATTTGCTCGGCAGTGTGAATGTCGGCGGCCAACTCCAGCCGATGACCATTGGGATCGAAGAAGTAGATCGATTTGAAGATGCCATGATGTGTCGGGCCAAGCACATCGATGCCAGCCGCTTCCAGACTCGCCTTAGCCGCTTGCAGCGCCTCGACGCTGGCGACGCGCAGCGCGATATGCTGTACCCATTCGGGTGTATTGCGATCGCGATCCATCTCCGGTTGTTCCGGCAACTCAAAGAAGGCAAGTACGTTGCCATTGCCGGCATCCAGAAAAATGTGCATATACGGGTCATAGGCACCGGTTGAGGGCACATGATCTTCAGCAATCGCAAGTTGGAAATCCATACCAAGATGCGTCGAATAAAATTCGACAGTCTCCTTGGCATCGCGACAACGGTATGCGACGTGGTGAAAACCGTGCGTTTGAATGGTCATCAACTGGACCCCTTGGTCTCGAGGACGCCGCGACTGATCTGATCACGCTCGATCGATTCGAACAGCGCCTTGAAGTTACCCTCGCCGAAACCTTCGTCACCCTTGCGTTGGATGAACTCAAAAAACACCGGTCCGATCTGCGGCACGCCGAAAATCTGCAGTAGCAAACGGGAGTTGTTGTCGTCAGTACTGCCGTCAAGCAGTATCGCACGCTTTTTCAGCTCGCCGACTACTTCACCATGCCCCGGTAGACGCTCGTCAAGCATGTCGTAGTAAGTCTCGGGCGGTGCCGTCATCAACTCGACGTTGCTGTCACGTAGGCGATCGACACAACTGTAGAGATCGTCACACGATAACGCGATATGCTGGATGCCCTCGCCTCGATGCTCGAGCAGGTATTCTTCGATCTGGCCCTTACCATCTTCGCCTTCTTCGTTCAGCGGAATACGAATCTTGCCGTCCGGCGCCGTGAGCGCGCGAGATTTGAGGCCGGTGTATTCACCCTTGATATCGAAGAATCGGATTTCCCTGAAGTTAAACAGCCGCTCGTAATACTCGGCCCAGTAGTCCATGCGTCCGCGGTACACGTTGTGCGTCAGGTGGTCCACAACGTTGAAACCGTGGCCAACCGGCTTGCGGTCGACGCCGTCAAAGTAGACGAAATCGATGTCGTAGATCGACAGATCGTCGCCATATCGATCGACGAAGAAGATGGAGCCGCCACCGATAGCGCGAATCGCAGGAATCGCCAGCTCCATCGGCGCTGCATGCGTCTCAGCTACCTCTGCGCCAAGCGCGACCGCGCGCTCGAACGCCGCTTTGGCATCTCTGACTCTGAAGGCCATACCGCAGGCCGAAGGACCGTGTTCACGGCAAAAATAGCCCGCCGGCGACTGTTTCTCATAATTCGTGATGAAGTTGATGCCACCCTGCCGCCACAGAAACACATCTTTTGAGCGGTGCTTCGCAATCTTTGTGAAGCCAATGGATTCGAAGATAGGCTCCAGCAGCCCTGGTTCAGGCGCAGAAAACTCAATAAATTCAAAGCCATCAAGGCCCATCGGGTTATCAAACAGGTCGGCCATTGCGGCACCCTCCCACCAAAGAACGACAATTAGTTTCAAACAAAACTAGTAGTTTTTGGTTGTTTTTGCAACTATTTTTTGGCGTAATAGGGGGATGAAGCAACAGGACCCCGCACATATCTCTCTACAACAGTTTTGGCCCTATCAGGTAACCGTACTCGCCGATCAAGTTGCACGCTACACGATGCAACATGTTCGAGCGGTAGCCAATTTCAATCAAAGCCAATGGCGCGTATTGGCCGCTGTTGCCGACAAACCCGGCAGTACAGCAGCCCAGGTTACCGAGATCACACCCATGGACAAAACCCTCGTCAGTCGTGCGGTGAGCTCGCTCATCGCGTCGGGTCACATCACGAGAACGCTCGACACGGGCGATAGGCGGCGCTCCGCGCTCGCTTTGACCGAGCTTGGCCAGAGCTGCTATCGCACGATTGCAGTGCGACTCAATTCGGCGCTAGCCGCAAAATTTGGTGACGACGCCGAACTCGATATGCTGCTGAAGCTGGTCCAAAACACCGTCATGAAAATGACCGCCGTCGACGACGTATCCGATACCGCTGCCTAGGGTCGACTATTACCGCGCCTCATCATCGGCAGCTTGCTCGACCCGAGTCAACCATTCCAGCGTTTTGAGACGACTCTGTTCATTGGGGTGTGCCGGATCTTCGTGTACGGATAGCACGCGCTCGAAAATTGCCCGCGCTGTATCGAGACGCCCCACTTCAAGCTCAAGCTCGCCGAGCGACGACAGCACGTTGGCGGTCATCGGATGTCGCTCGCCGCGGTAAGCCTCGCGCAGCGTGATGGCACGTTGATAGTGTTGTCGCGCCTCGGCAAGGTCGCCGCGCGCCCGCGCCACATGACCAAGACCGATTACAGAGACATCAAGATCATAGTGATCCGCCCCATACTCCGCCTCGAGCGATGCAATCGCATTTTTAAACTGTGCCTCCGCAGTATCCATGCGCTGCAATTTCAGCAGCGTCATTCCATACCCCGCGCGGGAAAAAGCGACGGTGGAGTTATCAGCACCGAGTGCAGCAATCTGCCAACCGATCAACCGATCGTATACGTCAGCGGCTTCGCTAAAGCGTCCGAGCTTCTCGTAAGTCGTCGCCAGACTGTATGTGATGTTGAATAAGGACGGGTGGTCCTCGCGCAGGTATGACGAGCGAATCTCAATGCCGCGCTGATACTGCGTCAGCGCCGCTTCGAAATTGCCTAGGTCCCAATCGACGAGCCCGAGCAAGTGCCGGTAGTTCACCGTACGCGGCGCATCATCGCCGTCATGGGCGATGACAATCCGCAACGCCTCTGCGGCAGCGTCGCGTGCCGCCTGCATCTGTCCCTGCTCTCGCAGCAGACTCGCCTTGCTATAAAGCCCGTTCGCGAATGCCGGATCGTCCGGGCCATACTCGCTCGCAATGATTGGCAGCATCTCATCAAGATATGCTTGCGCACCGTCGTTGTTGCCAAGACGAGATTGGGTATAGACCAATAAGCGCAATACGTCGGCGATCGCCTTTCTGTCTTGCGGACGTTGTGCGCGGTACAAGTCTAGCGCTTCTAAATAGTAGTCCTGCGCGCGTTGCCAGCGCTGAAATGACAACTGCACGTTAGCCAGTTGTCGATGAGCACTGGCTGTCTCCGCTGAGCGACCTGTTTCGCGCTCGAAAATATCGCGAGCCTGAAGGTAACGTGCCT
>JBCAZB010000059.1:0-10907 GCA_038533315.1 Pseudomonadota bacterium
CAAGAAGCGCTATTTGAGCAGTCGATTCCGATGACCGCGTTTGAGGTGGATGATCTTGACGCAGAGTTCAAGCGGCTCAAGGCAGCGGGTGTGGCATTCACAACCGATCCTATGGATGCTGGTCCTGTGCGAATGGCGGTCTTCGCGGATACCTGCGGCAATCTGATACAGATTTATCAGCATCTCGGCAGCTAGATCCGTTAGGCGGCAAAGACGACTCCGCGGCTTAGCGGTTTCTCCTCGGCTGAGAATTCGCCTGTCAGCCAGATCGCAGAGCGCGTTACACTGTTAGCAGAACCACGCGGGGAGGCCAGATGGTGGGCGAGGCACCAACAACACACGTCAGTCGGCAGCTCCTGCAGCACTATGACGGTTAGCTTGACAGTCGATGAGTTAACGCGCCGTGTTGCCTGCCAACGGAAAACAAAGCGAATCGAGCCTATCGCGACACGGGAAGCCCGGCGATAGTGCGGCGTGGCTTCAGGCCGCTAGACCTGCCGCGCTGCCAATGATCTTGCTGCCGCTTTTGCTTGGGCAAGGCTTTGCGTTAGACACCGGTGCCACGCTCTCATGGCCACTCTCAGTCCTCGCGGTGAGTTTTGCGGCACTTTTTCAGGCCTATCTGCTGTACACCAACGACGCCGCCGATGCGCAGATCGACCAAACCAACGGGCAATACTGGCTGTCCGGTGGGTCGCGCGTTGTTCCCGAGGGCAAGTTGTCGAACCTCCAGTTGCAACGCGGTGCGGATGTGGCACTTGTGATGCTATGGCTGATCTGCGGCTACCTCGCCGTGTTCGCGGATCGTCCATGGATGCTAGCGGCGTTAGTGGCGTCAGTCGCACTGTCGTGGTCGTATCATCGACCGCCATTGCGTTTGTCTTACCGCGGGCATGGCGAGGTTGTGCAAGGATTGGGCTGTGGTGCGCTGTTGCCGCTCGTCGGCTTCTATTTGCAACGTGGCGATCTTACCGATTTTCCGTGGCTGTCACTCATCACGTTGTATGGTTTCTTTCATGCGGGACACATCATCACGGCGTTGCCGGACTACGCATCGGATCTGGTCGGTGGCAAGCGAACGATACCGGTAAGACACGGCCAAAAGACCGCGCGAATAGGCGCAATGGTGTTGCTCACTATCGTCTACGCCAGTCTTTGGCTTGCACAGGCCACTCTCGGGTGGCCAAGCATCGCGATTATCGGTGCGCCGTCCCTGTTGATTCTAGTCGGTGTGCGACTCAGCGGTTTACTATACGATTCAGATGTGAGCCGATTCGCCAAATGTCGACAATTCGTCACGTGGCTAACCATTAGCCAAGCGTGGTTCCTCTTTGCCTGGACGTTTGCTGTCTATGCTGGTGGCATGCGATGAAAGTCGCCGTTATTGGCAGCGGGATCGCTGGATTAAGTGCCGCATGGCTGCTGAGTTCACGCCACGAGGTAACATTATTTGAGAAAAGTGCAGCACTGGGCATGGACGCGCACTCGATCGATATCGAAACAGCTGAGGGCACAGCGCGCATCGATGTGCCGCTGCGCGTGTTTTTTCCAGGTTACTATCCGAACATCACTGCGTTGTATCACGAATTGCAGATTGACTTCGAGCCGATCAACTATTCGGCATCATTCGGGTTGCTAGATCGAAAGACACATTTCCGCTTTGACAATTACAGAATCGGTCGACTAGTCCTACCATTTTTGAAAGGGCGCCATGTATTCAACCGCACCGCATTACGCATTGGTCTGGACAATCTGCGCTTTTTCCGTGAGCTTTCCAGCACGTTGGCTTCGAATGGCATCGAAGCGGATATGACGCTAAGCGATTTTATTGCGGCAAAAAACTACTCGCAGGAATATGCCGAAGGGTTCCTCTATCCCGCGTTCGCCGGCATCTGTACCTGCCATATCGATAGCGTTAAGGCCTATCCGGCGCGCATGATTCTGGAGTATCTGAACAGCGATCTATTGCTCCGTTCGGTGCAGCGCGTAACGCTGGGTACCCGGGAAGTGGTTGCGCGACTCGCCAAAGACGTCTGTTCGGTGCGCCTTAATGCCAATGTGACGGCAGTGGATGCCACAGCCAACGGTGTCACTGTGCAATCAGCGAATGATGTCAGCGAATTCGATCATGCAGTCGTTGCGACGCAAGCCAATCAGACCCTTGGCTTGCTGCAAGGCGTCGCAAGAGAGGACCGTCGTGTGCTCAACCAGTTTGACTACGAACCCAGCCAGGTCGTTATGCACACAGACGAGCGTCTGGCACCCATTGGGGGGCGTTCGCAATGGGCACCGGTCAATTTCATCGCCAACGATCGCCAATCAACCCCAATGGCGACGATCTGGCTCAACAGTATTCAGGATTTGCCAGGTGAACAGCCGGTATTCCAGACATGGAACCCGATTCGCAGGCCGGCACCGGAGACGATTCTGGCACAAGCCGCGTTCGAACGTCCGGTCGTCACCGCGCAATCACTGGCGGCATTATCGGACCTCACAGCTTTACACGAAGAACCGAATCGTCGCGTTTGGTATTGCGGTTCGTATGCCAGCAGAGGCATCCCGCTGTTGGAGAGTGCGGCTAACTCTGCATTTGCCGTCGCGGAGAAACTGCGTTGTCAGCGGCCGTGGCGCAGGGTGGGCACGACCGCATCGACACGTGATCTTGTCGCAGGACCATCGATACTATGACAGATCGCCCCAATCCCGAGCGCTGCAGTCTAGGAGGTTTAGGAGTCATGCGACCGCAACCGCCATTCGTTCACCGGCCTGATTCTCGGAGATAAACAAGTCAAGAATTATCGATCGCCTCGGAACAGTCAATGCCCTGTCGGAAGGCGCTATACTGCCGTAGCCGAAACAAGCGTGTAGGGCAATCGTGACCAACTACCCCAATCTGTTCTCACCCCTCGACCTGGGTTTCACAACACTCAAGAATCGCATTCTGATGGGCTCCATGCATACTGGTTTGGAAGATGGTAACCAGCACGCGCGGCTTGCTGCCTATTTCCGAGAGCGTGCGCGCGGTGAGGTCGGGCTGATTGTGACGGGTGGCTATGCTCCGAATAGAGCGGGTTGGGTCAAGCCGTTCGCTGGAAAGCTCACCACCAAAGGGGAGGCTGTCAAACACAAATCGGTCACCGATGCCGTCCACGCCGAGGGCGGTAAGATCGCATTGCAGATCCTGCATGCTGGCCGCTACGCCTATCACCCGCTCGCGGTAGCGCCTTCCCGTATCCGTTCACCGATCACGCCATTCACACCAAGAGAGTTATCGACTGCTGGCGTCGAACGCCAGATCCGCGATTTTGTCCGTTGTGCGACCCGCGCACGCGAAGCGGGCTATGACGGCGTCGAAATCATGGGTTCAGAGGGCTATTTCATTAATGAGTTTTTGGTGAGCCATACGAATCAGCGCACCGACAAATGGGGCGGCGACTATGAAAGTCGTATGCAGCTCCCCATTGAAATAGTCACCCGCACTCGAGAAGCTGTCGGCGATGATTTCATCATCATCTATCGACTATCCATGATCGATCTAATCCCTGACGGGAGTAGCTGGGATGAGACGGTTAGGCTTGCGAAGGCGATCGAGCAGGCCGGTGCGACGATCATCAATACCGGTATCGGCTGGCACGAGGCGCGAGTACCGACGATCGCGACCTCGGTGCCGCGCAAAGCCTTCGCCTGGGTCACGCGCAAAATGAAGGAGGAAGTCAGTGTGCCGCTGGTCACCTCCAATAGGATAAACCTGCCTGAAGTAGCCGAAGAGATTCTGGTGAACGGCGATGCGGATATGGTGTCGCTTGCGCGTCCCTTGCTGGCCGATCCAGAGTTCGCGAAAAAAGCGCGCGAGGGTCGAGCAGATGAGATCAACGTATGCATCGCGTGTAATCAGGCCTGTCTTGATCATACGTTCTCTAACAAGACGAGCAGCTGTCTCGTCAACCCACGCGCGTGTCACGAAACCGAGCTGAATTATTCACCGACCACTCAACCACGCCGCTTCGCTGTCATCGGCGCCGGTCCCGCCGGTATGTCGACCGCACTCGTGTTAAGCGAGCGAGGTCACCAAGTGGATCTCATCGATCGTGCAGATCGGATCGGCGGGCAGCTCAATATGGCAAAGGTGATACCCGGCAAAGAAGAGTTTCATGAAATGTTGCGCTACTACCAGCGGCAACTGGAGCTCAGTTCAGTGAACTTGTGTTTGGGGACGGAGGCGACGGCACAGAGTCTCATCGAGGGCGGCTATGACGGCGTTGTCGTTGCCACCGGTGTGACGCCACGCGACCCTGACATCCTCGGACAGGATCACCCGAAAGTGTTGAGCTATATCGACGTGCTACGCGACAAAGTGCCGGTCGGTAAAACGGTTGCCATCATCGGCGCAGGCGGGATCGGCTTCGACGTAGCCGAGTATCTTGTGCACGAAGACGGACAATCGTCGACGATGGATCTCGATGAGTGGTTGGCGGAGTGGGGTGTTGTCGACCCCGAGCAGGCTCGTGGCGGCTTATCGCAATCACGGGCGCAGCCTGACGCGCCCGCCCGTGAGGTCACCCTATTGCAGCGCAAGCAAGGCAAGCTCGGCACCAAACTTGGCAAGACAACCGGCTGGATTCACCGCGCGACGCTTAAGATGAAAGGCGTTAAAATGATGGGGGATGTGAATTACGAGCAGATTGGCGACAACGGTCTGCTCGTCACATTTGGTAGCAAACACGAAAACCCGACATGGCTCGACGTCGACAACATTGTTTTGTGTGCCGGTCAGATCCCGTTACAAACGCTGAAGCAACCGCTGGAGGCCGCCGGTATACCCGTGCACGTGATCGGCGGTGCAGATGTCGCAGCGGAGCTCGATGCGAAACGTGCCATCGATCAGGGCAGTCGATTGGCGGCGGCGCTTTAGGCGCAAACGCTGATCTGCGGCCGGCTCTGGGGCCGTGCGCGACTGGTGTAAACTAGAAATGAAGAAAAAGACGTCGGCGGACGCTTTTTCTCTGGCGCAGCGGATTGACAGAGTGACGCATTTGCTGCCGCATTCGTGACACGCTTGCGCGTGTGACGTCCCTATGTTTGTCAGAAGGAATCTACACATGCATCGAACGCTCAGCGCCGCATTACTCTTCATGATCGCAGTCACTCACACGGCACCGTCGGTTGCACAGACGTCGGAAGAAGTCGAAACACGCACGTTGAATAGTGGCAATCTCGTCCTGCAGGACATTCCAGAGATCCCAACCTCGATTTCGGATCGCATGGCACGCTATCTCGAGACACGGTCTGCAACGCTGATTGATTGGGATGCTTCTGGCCAGAGTCTGTTGGTCCGTACGCGTTTTGCCAACACAACGCAGATTCACCGGGTCTCCGGGCCCGGCATGTCGCGACAACAGTTGACGTTCGAGAGTGAGCCAGTGGGTGCTGCGACACGCCGCCCGGACAGCAATCTGGTCACTTTCGCCATGGATGCCGGTGGCAGTGAGTTTTCACAATTGTTTAGCCTCAACCCTGACGACGGCTCTGTGACGCTACTAACGGATGGTGAGTCGCGAAATGCGAGCCCGCTCTGGTCTCCCGACGGCAGTGTGCTCGCGTTCCAGTCGACACGTCGAAATGGTCGTAGCAACGATATCTGGATCATGGATGGCGTGGACCCAGCCAGCGCGAGTGTGGCGATCACTGCGACCGATGGCAGTTGGTGGGGACCCGCCGATTTCAGCGACGACAGCGAGCAACTGCTGGCACTGCGCTATATCAGCATCACAGACTCACACACTGTCCTGTTGGATCTTGCCACCGGTGAACAGCGCCGGGTAGACGGTGGCGAAGAAAGTGCTTCCGTTAATCAGCCAGTCGGGTTCGATGCCAGTGGCGAAGGGTTCTTTTTTATTACGGATCAGGATAGCGAGTTCAATCGTCTGGCTTGGCGCGGCACCGGGAAGAATGCCGAGACGGAGATCATTACACGGGACATCGACTGGAATGTCGGCGGCATGGAGATGGACGCTTCACGCCAGCGTGGCGTATTCGTCGTCAATGAGGGTGGGGCTTCTGCGCTGTACATGATCGACACGACGTCGCGTGAGTATCGACGCGTGCCCAACATTCCAACCGGTATCATTTCGGCGGCAAGTTTTTCGCCCGACGGTCGTCAGCTAGCCATTACCTTGAATAGCGCTCAGTCTCCCAGCGATACCTACGTGTTGGCGCTGGGTCGTCGGCCCCTTAGTACCGGCGAACTGACCCGCTGGACATTCAGCGAAGTTGGTGGGCTCGACACGGCGCAATTTGTCGCACCGGAGTTAATTGAGTATCCGACGTTTGACACGGTGAACGGCGAACCACGGCAGATACCCGCTTTTGTGTACAAACCGCGTCGGGAAGGCCCGCACCCTGTCATCATCAGCATCCACGGTGGGCCGGAAGGCCAGGCCCGGCCTGGCTTCTCGAGCACCTACCAATATTGGGCGTCGGAACTTGGTGCCGCTGTCATTGTGCCGAACGTGCGCGGCTCCTCCGGGTATGGCAAGACTTACGTCGGCCTTGACAATGGTTTTGGGCGTGAAGACTCAGTGCGGGATATCGGTGCGTTGCTCGATTGGATCAGCACTCAGCCGGACTTGGATACGAAACGTGTTGCGGTGTTTGGCGGTAGCTATGGCGGTTATATGGTGCTCGCAAGTGCGGTGCACTATTCGGATCGTCTGCGAGCGGCCGTCGACGTCGTCGGCATCTCTAGTTTCGTGACCTTCCTCGAAAACACACAAGACTATCGACGCGATTTGAGACGCGCTGAGTACGGCGATGAACGCGACCCGGAGATGAGAGCATTTCTTGAGAAGATCAGTCCTCTCAACAATGTGGATAAGATCTCGCTACCGATGTTTGTCGTACAGGGCCATAACGACCCACGCGTGCCCTTCACCGAGGCGGAGCAGGTGGTTGCAGCGCTCCGCGACAACGGCAATATCGTTTGGTACATGGATGCACTCAATGAGGGTCACGGCTATCGACGCAAGGAAAACTCTGATGTTTATCGTGCAGCTGTGGTGGCATTTTTTCAGCGCTTTCTGATTGAAGACTAACCGATACAACCTCGACCTCAGCTAAACCAATCGAGCTTTTGATCCGTCTAATCTGCGTATTCCGGCTTTAACGATACGCAGGTGCCAGACATGAGCCGACCTTTCATAGCAAGTGCCATGCTGGCGATTCTGACAGCGGTAGTCGGCGCGTGTACGAGCGAGACAGCCACCACACCGGTAGACCCCGTTTTCGTGCCTGGCGACAGTGTCGACTTCGTCTTCGAATCAGGCGGCTTGCAGTTATCCGGTGTTTTCGACGTGCCGGAAAACGGAGATGCCAAAGCGCTGATCATCATCGTGCATAGCTACGGTGAAACGGATATCAGGCGTTGGCAGACCTACGCAGACGAGAGACGACGATTCAACGATATGGGTATCGCAACCGCGGTTTGGGACAAGCCAGGACGGGGCCGCAGCGAAGGCACGTTTGATATCGACCAATCGGTCTACGAAAGTGCTCAGGAGGTCCTGGACGCTGTCGCATACCTCAAACAAATTAATGCGCCCGGTACGAACAAGATCGGATTGTGGGGTGGCAGCCGGGCGGGCTGGATTGCGCCTGTTGCGTTGTCGAGAGATCCTGATCTGGCCTTCTGGGTGTCGATCAGTGGTACCACTGCCGAGGACAATTTCACTTACCTACTGTTGTCCAACCTTATTCACGAGGGCTACTCACTTGCCGAGGTGAAGACCATAGCGGACGAGTGGCGCGCCGGGTGCCGGCTTTATCGGAATTCGGCGAGCTTCGAGGCTTATCAGCAAGCGACACGCACATTGCGCGCCAATGAATACATCCTGCGAATGCGCGGAGAATGGCCAACGCGCCTCGAATATACACTGAGCCAACGGCGGTGTACGCACGGGCAGTGTCCACGCGTGGATCCTGACCGGTGCGACTATGTTTGGATTGAAGACTTTGCCGGTCTGCTATCAAAGCTGTCTATCGACGTCCTTGCCATCTTCGGTGAAAAGGACCTCAATGTGGACTGGCGAAAAACCAAACAGCTCTATGAGAGTACGCTCGGTGACAATCCCGATGCCTCGCTAGTGGTACGCACATTTGCCGATTCAGATCATGCGATGAATGTGACCGAGACAGGCAGTCTCTCGGAAATGCAACAACAAACTACTCGGACTAAAGTGGAAGGCTACCTCGACACGCAGGTGCAGTGGCTAACAGACGTTGTTCTGTCGGACTAACGCTAGACAACTTTTGCACGATATTCTCCCCGCGCGGTATCTTGTCTCGAGTGAGCATGCGATCAAACTCAACCGGTCGCGAGGGAGCATGAACATGTCCGATAACGAAACCTTCTACGGTCAAGCTGCTCGGCAGCTACAGCGACGCCACGATACCGAGAAGCTCGCCGACGCGTTGTCTGATGCGATTGTGGCTGACCAACTCAGCGATGATCAAGCCGCCTTTATTGCGTCGCTCGACTTCTTTTACCTCGCCACAGTAAGCAATGACGGCGAACCGACGGTCTCCTACAAGGGCGGTGCACCGGGGTTTGTGCGAGTAATGAGTCCTGGCAAGCTGATGTTTCCGAACTACGATGGCAACGGAATGTTCCTGTCGATGGGTAACATCCATGAGACGCGTCACATCGGTCTGTTATTCATGAGCTTCGAGACACCCCAGCGATTGCGCGTGCAGGGGAAAGCATGTCTACAAGAGGATGCCGACAGTCTGGCCCTGTTTCCAGGCGCCAACATGGTCGTACAGGTTGATATTACGTCGTGCTTTGTGAATTGCGCGCGCTATATTCACAAGCACTCTCGTGTCGAACATTCACCGTACATCCCTGATGACCTCGGCAACCAGCCGTTCCCGAGTTGGAAGCGCATTGATAAATTTAAATCAGCGCTCCCACCAGAAGACCAAGATCAAGCAGGTCAACATGGCGGCTTGCTGACACATGAGGAGTACCGTCGATTGCTGGCGAAGGGGGAGTCCTAGGAACGAATGGCAACCGCCCATCCGACCACTTAAGTCAATTGTTCGTCAACTCATCAGCCGTTAAGAAGCAAACCTAACCACCGGGATCTAGCGATGCTATGGCAATCGCTCAGCCAGCCAGTTCCCAAAGCTGAATCCCATTGCCTTCCGGGTCCGTTAAGCTGGCAAACCGGCCGTGTGGGTAATCTTGTACGTCCGACACCGTGCTGCCGTTGCGTCGTAGTTGAGCCACCATCTTGTCGATGTTCGCCACACGGAAATTAATCATCCACGTCTTGCCGGGCGGAATCATGTCGTTTTCGACCGGAAACGGGTCGAATACCGTAAAGCCCGCTTGCTGCTGCCAGGGCAGTCCACCGGTATGTTGTGGCGCTAGGTCAATCCCGAGATTGTCGCGATACCATTGACTCAGTGCGGCCGGTTCTTCGGCGACAAAAAAGAAACCGCCAATACCCGTCACAGTCTCCATTTCCGCTGACGATTCCGTTGTTTCCGCATGAGCGCCCGCCGCAAAGGCAAGGCCCGCCAGTGACAACGTACCGGCTTGTGAAAATTCGCGACGGTTTAGAAACGGTCTCTTGCGATTTGACATGATTGATCCCCATCTATTTAGCCCCAGAGATCAGTCTACTCCTTCGCAAACGCTGCTGCATGTCAAACAAGACAACACGGAGAAAACCGTTTTTGGTTGGGTGGGAATCGATGCAAGCTACTGACTGATATGAGACTTGATTCCCTCGATCATCCGCATCGCATGCGTGTTGTCAGGGTCCATCGCTAGCACCTTCTGATACTGGACGATCGCGCCCGCGTGATCGCCTTTAGTGAGCAGCGCCTCGCCGAGACTGTCATACGTGTTCGGGGATTCGGGATACAACGACGTATTCAGTTTGAAAATCTGAATCGCATCGTCCGGCTACTCTCGTTCAAGGAATGTGTAGCCAATGACATTCAGCAGGGACTCTGTATCAGTGAGGTCGTATCGATTCGGTATACTGGCCGCCTCTTCATAAGCTGCGATCACTTGCTCGCCTGTCATGGCATCAAAGTCGGTAAGTGCCACGAGTAGGGGGATCTTCGGCGGTACACCGGTGACCATCTCATCGATGAGCATTCGCGCCAACACCATGGCGAAACCGCGGTTGTCCTTGTCTGCGGTACAGACCATGGCGCCAACCTGATGCTCTGGTGCATAGCGGATGTTAGCGCGAGCGCCGCCGCCACTATGGCCGTTCGTCAACACGTCATTACGCGTCTCGACAACAGCGCCCAGACTATAGTTGTCAAACAGATAGCGTGAGTCCATGATCAGTCGCTGCCAATCGGTCGCATCGATGATCGAGCCATCGTTCATGCCAAGAAAAAACCGTGCCATATCGTTGGCCGTGGTTTGGTAGCCGCCCGCGCTAAGTAATAGCGAAGGTTTTGTATCGTCTGCGACAGCCGGGTGAATGGTGTGATCCATACCAGCCGGTTCGCTAATGTATTGTTCGACAAGAGCGTCAAAACTCAGCGACAAACGATCCTGCAGAATCATCTCACCAATGGCATATCCCGACTGTTGATATCGCGTGTTCGTACCTGATGCGAAATCGAGCGGCTACTCTCGAACCGCCCGATAGATGTCGCTGTTGCTCGCCGTGCGATCCGAAAGCATGTTCTCGAACGCGGGTTTATCGACAATCATCGCGATACCGGAGGTATGGTTGAGCAATCGATAGAAGGGAATTGTTCGCAAGGGCATTGGTATGTCGGGAAGATAATCGCCCAACGTCTTGTCTAATGCGATCCGACCTTCTTTCTCGAGGCGCGCGTAGCTGATAGACGCAAACAGCTTCGTGGCAGAGAACAACTCA
>JBCAZB010000060.1:0-10676 GCA_038533315.1 Pseudomonadota bacterium
GGTGCGATGGAAGAAATCGTTGTACTCGGCCAGGCCTCGACCGGTATCGATACCGCGCCTGGACCAGCAGCGACGTTCAACACGTTCGAACTCGAGCGCACCGTTGCGTTCAACCGCGACATCGTCGACGTCTACGGCGTTGACCCGCGTTTGAACCTCGATAACGAAGACGGCGGTTTCGAAATCAACTGTGTCGGTAAGAACCCACGCTTTAACAGCGTCACGCTCGACGGCGTGAGCCAGAATGACCGCTTCGGCCTGAACTCGAACGGTTACTCGACAGCAGTCGGTCAGCCGTTCCCGTTTGATGCGTTGGCTCAGGTTGCGGTTGAGCTTGCTCCGTTTGATGTCACTTACGGCGGTTTCTCTGCCTGTAACATCAACTCGGTGACCCGTCAGGGCAGCAACGAGTTCTCTGGTAACGCCTTCTGGGAAATCACAACGGAATCGCTGCGTGGTGATCAGCTCGGTGGTACCGATGAAGACTTCAGCACGGACGACTTCCGTGAAGATCGTCGTGGTTTCACGTTTGGCGGCCCGATCATCGAAGATCGTCTGTTCTTCTTCACCGCCTACGAAGACAACGAGCGTCCTCGTTTCCTCGCGCAGGGCTTCAACGGTTCTGGCAATGGCCAAGAGCGTCCGTGGTTCAGCCAGTCTGACTTCAACCGCATCAACGACATCGCCAACAACCTCTATGGCTATGATCCGGGCGGTGAGCCGACCGACGGCGCGGTAGAGTTCGAGAAGTACCTGGTTCGTTTGGACTGGACGATCAACGACAACCATAACCTGGCTGTGATCTACAACTATTTCGATGGTTTCGAGGATCGCGCCTCGGATGGTGACGACAACGAGTTTGAATTCTCGAATCACTTCTACACCAAAGGTGCGGAATCCGAGAACACCAGCCTGATCCTGTCGTCACAGTGGACAGACGCGTTCTCAACGCAGCTTTTCTACTCCGACTTCTTCCTTGATGACTCTCAGATCACTGTCGGTCCGCCCGAGTTTGGTGATCACCAGATCGAAATCGACGGCAACACCGTTTACCTCGGCGCAGATGATAGCCGTCAGGCGAACGGTCTCGGTTACGACTCAACCTTCATCAAGGCCACTGGTCAATTGCTGGTCGCAGACCACGTCCTGACCTTCGGTTACGAGCAAGAGACGGTTGATGTCTTCAACCTGTTCGTCCAGCACGCACGCGGTGGTGAGTACGATTACTTCGATGATTCCGAAAACAACCCGGCCTTCTGTGCGGCGCTCTCGGCGCAAGGTCGTTTCGACGATCCGGCTTGCGGATTGTCCGGTATCGACAAGTTCGAGCTGGGTCGCCCAAGCCGTATTTACTACGGTTCTGGCGGTGGTACGAACAACCCGCTGGATGCAGCGGCGGACTACGAGTACACGCAACAAAGCTTGTACCTGCAGGACGAGTTCTTTGTCGACAGCTTAGGCCTGACCGTTACAGCGGGCCTGCGCTACGAGAACTTCAAGTCTGACGATCGTCCGACCTTCAACCCGACCTTCACGGCGGCGAATGGTGGGCTGCGAAACGATGCCAACATCGACGGCGTTGACATCCTGATGCCACGTCTCGGTTTCAACTGGGAATACAGCCAGGATCTGACGCTGCGTGGTGGTGCCGGTTTGTTTAGTGGTGGTAACCCGTTTGTCTGGATCTCTAACTCCTACTCAAACGACGGTCTGACCAACGTTCAGTTGCAGCTGCGTAACTTCGACGGTGCGCGCACGATCTTCGGTGGTGCCGGTATCGACCCGACGACGGTTATTCCGCTGGTCGGTCCGAACCCGGGTGCGAGCACGCCTCAGGAACTGTTTGACCAGGTTGGTGCGGTCACGTCCAACGACGCAAACGACAGCAACCTGGCGCTGGTCGATCCCGATTACGAGCAACCGGCCGAAT
Organism: Pseudomonadota bacterium; assembly: GCA_038533315.1. GTDB lineage: Bacteria > Pseudomonadota > Gammaproteobacteria > Steroidobacterales > Woeseiaceae > CALBPI01. The sequence continues at coordinate 1,931 of JBCAZB010000060.1, forward strand.
GGAAACTCGCATTGGGCGCGACCTACGACACGCCATGGTGGGGCATTCAAGCGGATGTCGACTTCCTGTACACCCGTGCGGAAAACCCGGCTTTCTACGTCGATTTGTCACAAGAGATCGTGGGTAACACCCGCGCCGGTGCACCGATCTACGGCTACGTCGATGGTCGTGGCGAAGACAACCTGATGTTGACCAACTCGGATGAGAATCCGGAATCAACGTCGCTGTCTTTGGTGCTGCGCAAGGAATGGGATAACGGCTTCGACTTGTTACTGGGCTACGCTTACACGCAAGCGGAAGACGTCTCTCCAATGACGTCATCAACGGCGGGTTCGAACTTCTCGAACACGGCGCTGCTCGATATCAACAATCCGGGTGTTGGTCCGTCGAACTACGTCGTACCGCATCGCCTGACGTTGCGTGCGTTGTACACGGCGAACATCTTCGGCGACTACCAGACACGCTTCGCGCTGAACGCGTTCGCGCAGGAAGGCCAGCCGCAGAGCTACGTCATGGATACGACCGGTCTCGAGGGCAACCGCTCACGTCGTCACCTGTTGTACGTGCCGACCGGCGTCAACGATCCGAACGTCGTATTCGCGATGTCGCCTGAAGATCAGGCTGCGTTCTTCAACTTCGTATCACGCGAAGGTCTGGCGCAAGGCCAGTTCGTTGGACGTAACTCGACTCACGCGCGTTGGACCAATCGCATGGACCTGCGTATCGATCAGGAAATCCCGACCTTCATCGATGGTGTGACGGGTACCGCATTCCTGAAGATCTACAACCTCGGCAACTTCCTGAACAAGGATTGGGGTAAGGTCTACGATGCTCAGTTCTTCTCGATCGACGTTGTCGATGCTGACATCAACGATGATGGCCAATACGTCTACACGGACTTCACCGATCGTCCGTTGACCAACCTGATCGAAAACCGGTCATTGTGGTCGATCCGTATGGGTCTGGAAGTACGCTTCTAAACAGACGCGTCATTCCGTGATCGAACGAAGGCCAGTCCGGGCTCCGGGCTGGCCTTCTTCGTTCTGGCATATGGGTGCGCTTATGATGGAATCGCCATGGATGGGTGGGAGCGGCGAGCCAGCGATGGTCTTATGTCGCGGAGGACAGGATGTCCGAAAACGGCGAGCTATGGGGGCGCTTATGATGTAATCGCCATGGATGGCAGGGCAAAAGCACCGCATCTATTCCAGGCAGGCCAGCGAATCTATCGCAGAGTTCCCATCGAGTCCCCTGAATGTTGCCTGCCATCCTTTCCGTTTTCGTTCACTTGCTTACTGGCCCGCTGATGTCCCCTGAAGCTGAATCTCCAAATTGTCGTCCATTGCTCACGATGACAGACCGCGAGTCTGCCGCTGGATGGCGTAGCGTCAACGACAATGTTATGGGCGGCCGATCGCTCGGCGCGGCTAAATTTCAGGATGGACAACTGCGCTTTAGCGGAGCGATCAATACCAACGGCGGCGGCTTCGCGTCGATTCGCCATGCCCTGCCGAGAGGGGCGCTGGCTGGCGGCAATGCGGTTCGTTTGAACATGCTGCCTGATGATCGTACCTATCAGGTGAGTTTTCAGACCAGCGAGCGGAGTTGGGGTCGTCCTGTAGCCTATCGCGTTGATATCCGCAATCCTGCACCAGGCGAATGGGTGGAGCCGACCGTGTTCTTTTCGGAGCTGCAGGCCACGGTTTTCGGTCGCCGCGTTCGCAGTACGCCGTTCGACCCCGCGGACGCGCGAACAATCTCGATTTTCATTGCAGATGGAGTCGATGGCGAATTCGAGCTCGCATTGAAATCCATCGAGGTCTGCTCTCTCTAGCGACAATCGGCGTCGCGAACTCGCTGGTGTAGACTGCTTCGCATGGAGTCAACTGCTACCCCAAGCTGTGTCAGTTGCGGTGCCCCGCAGCCGGGCGAATACTGCTCGGCATGTGGCGAGCGTCGCCTTAGCCAAAGTGATCGCCGACTGAGCGCGTTTCTTGCGCGTGCCGTACTTGAGGTTTCCGATCTCGACTCCAGACTGTTGCGCACGCTGCGTGCTCTGCTGTTCAAGCCAGGCGAGTTAACGCGCGCCTTTATCGCCGGGCAGCGGGTGGGTTGTCTGCCACCGGTACAGCTATTCCTGCTGATCAATCTCGTGTACTTCGTCGTACAGCCGTTTACGGCGTTCAATGGCTACAACACGACGCTGGAATCACATCTCGGACAGCAAATCTACTCCAACTGGCTCCCGGTACAGGCATGGATCGATGCTGCTGCGAGTCGGCTCGCGGTTGATGCAGACACCTTCCGCATCGTGTTTGATAGCCAGAGCGAGTTACTCGCACCGACGCTCCTGCTGTTCATCGTGCCATTGTTTGCATTGTTCGTCGCTTTGTTGATGGCAGGACGTCGTGCCTTGCCGATCGATCACTGTGTCTTCGCGTTGCACGTCGTCGCCTTCCAGCTTGTTGTGATGCACATGTTTGTCGCACTGGTTTGGCCGCCGATTGTCGATCTGCTACTGCGCGTGCTGTACAGCATAGCTGGTGCTGATGCAGGTTGGGTCGTGCCGGTAATGTCGCTGATATCCGAGGTGGGACTGACACTTGCCGTTGTCGGGCCGTATTTGTACACGGCATTCCGACGGGTCTACGCGGTTACCCGCGCGCGCGATCCTCTCAGCGATTCTTGGTTACGGTTTAATGATGGTGGCAACGATGATCTACCGCATGCTTTTGCTAATCATTACGTTTCAAACGGTATAGCAACCGTTGCTTATCCGCGGGTTGACGAGCAACGACTAGTCCGACTGCAGTGCCAGCACCGGATCGAGCCGTGCTGCCGATAGCGCAGGGTACACGCCGAAACCAACCGCAATAAGCACACAGGTGATGATCGCAAACAGGATCACAACAATGGACCATGCGACCGCCCAGCCGGCGAATGCGGCGATGACATAGGCCATAACAACCCCAAGTACGACGCCGAGACCGGCCCCCAGCAACGCAATCACCAGCGTTTCGATCAGGAACTGCCGCACCACATCGTTTTCACGTGCGCCGAGCGCGCGCAGTAGACCTATTTCAGATTTTCGCTCCATGACACTGGCCAGCATGATGTTCATGATGCCGATGCCGCCGACCAGCAATGAGATGCCGGCGACCGCAGACATGACGATCGTAAAAATGCGCTGTGTCTGTTGATGTTGTGCTAACAGTCGTGCCGGAACCGTAATCTCATAATCGTCTTGCTCGCTATGCCGACGACGCAACAGATGATCGATCGCGGCTGACCCAGCACCGGGTGTGACAGTACTGGCCAAGCCAAATTTGACGGCATCGAGCTCGGCACTCAACGCGTCCTTACGTAGCCGGGATAATCCGGTTTGCAGCGGAATAAACACTTGATCACTTTCGCCACCGACCTGACGGCCTTGGAACTCACTGTTGGAGAGTTGTCGATCAGCGAGCACTCCGATCACGCGCACCCAAAGGTGATTGATTTTGACAAATCCACCAAGTGCATCGCCGTTCGGAAAAAGCGCGCGTGCCGCTTCGCCGCCTAATACCGCAACCTGCGCAAACCGCCGATCATCATCTTCGCCAAACAGCGTGCCACGTGCTGCGTCCAGACTAGTCATCGCAAAATAGTCGGGGCTGACCGCCATGACCTTGGCGCGGCTATCACCGAAGCGACTGAACAGGCTCCAGGTCTGGAATTCACGTGATCCTGCCCAGCGGTCAATGAACGGTAGCGTGCGTGCCGCCGCATCCGCATCACGCAGGCTTAAGCCCGCCGAGTACTTACGAACCTCTTTTAACGCTTCACCGTCGGCATCTTGCTTCTCGACAATGATATTGCGCAGGCCCATGCCTTCGATCATCTCGAGCGCCTGTCGCTTGCCGCCTTCGCTGACGGCCAGCATCGCGATCACAGCGCCAACACCGAACACCATACCCAGCAAAGTCAGCGCGGTACGTAGCCGGTGATGCGAGAGCTGCCCAAGTGCCTGACGCACATCGAGCCAAAGTGTTTTTCGCGCTTGGCTCACGCGCCACCATCCGGCGCGATCAACAGAAGACGGTCGCCATCCTCAAGGCCGCCAACAATTTCGATCAGGTCGGGACTCCGTTGGGATAGCTCGACCAGGCGTTTTTCGCTGCCACTGCCGCCACTGCGAACAAAGACATGGTGCGTGTCACCATCGCTGTACACCGCTTGTGCCGGAACGACAATGCCATCGTCGACCCGGCCTGTGACGATGGTCGCACGCAATTGCGTACCGACCCGCATGATGTCTGCGTCGATGTCTTCGATCGTTGCTTCCACGACAAAAAACTTCTGTGGATCTTCTCTCGATCGTGGGCTTGCGACGGTGGACACAGAGCTGACAGTCGCGCGAAACGTCTGATCCGGTGCGACGTCGAGTGTGAGCTGAACCGACTGATTCACGGCGATACCGACAGCGTCAGTTTCTGCGACGAACAGTTTCGCCTTGACCTTGCCGCGCACAGGCAGGAGGCCCACCGGCATGCCGGGGAACACCCGCTTACCCTTGGCGATTTTCTCGCCCCACGGGGTCGACGCATAGACGAAAGTACCATCCGCCGGGCTTCGCAAAACCATCATATTCAATGCGGACTTTTGCTTCTCTAGCTTCGCGATTTCTCCCTGTTGTTCGGCGCGGATCATGTTTTGCTCGGCTTGCACACGCTGGTCGAAGGTTTCCCATTGCCATTCGAGGAATCCGGCTTCGACATCCAGGTACTCAACATCCGATAGCGCATCGATAATCTCGTTACGGCTCATGAGCCGCTCATCGATGCTGGCGAACGCTTCGGTAATATCACGCTCGCCGTCGACACGACCGGTTTCGTGATCGATGCGCACTTCTTCGAGCATCGCCAGCCGACTCATATCCGCCAGTTGGAAGTCAGACTTGGCGACGTTCAATATGGTTTCTTGTTGCGTTCGGATAATCTCTTGATCATCGAAGCGTGCAACGACATCACCCGCTTTAACCTCAGAAAATTCGGGCGCCAGCCAAGCGATATTAAAGCCCAGGCGAATGCCGGGCGGCAGTGCGATCGGTAGTGACTCTGCCGTGATGATCTCGCCCTCGGCGGGCACGATCAAATCCATCGACTGCCGGTTGACGACAATGCCGCTCTCATTGGTATCGGTCTCGCCGCAAGCGACTAGCAGAGCACCAATCAATAGTGTGAGTATTCGGGTTCTCATTGCCATTCGATTTCCTCACCGGCCTGCAATCCATTCTGAACGATACGTTGACCTGCACTGGCTTTACCCAACGTGATAGGCGTCCAACCGCGACCCGCGACCGTGACGCCCGGCACGCCCTCGCGATAGGCGATCGCCTCCTCCGGCACTGCCAGTGCATCAGCCTGCGTATCGACGACCAGCGTGACCTTGGCCGACATGCCTGGGCGAAGCGCCTCGGAGCTCCCGTCCAGCTCGATTTCGACGCCGCGCACAACGGCCTGCGAAAATCGCGATTGTCGGCGTACGATACTCGCGACCGCAACCACCTTGCCGGTCACATCACCACCACCTGCCGCATCGAGCGACACAATCGCTTGCTGCCCAACCGTCAGTTTGGCGGCCGCAAACTCTTGGACGTCAGCCTGAATGATGAGGTCGCTATCGTCGATGACTTCAACGACGGTCATGCCCGGATTCACCGTATCGCTGACATCGAGCTTGGAACCATCGCGCATGGTGCCGACGAGCACGAGACCATCGCGCGGTGAGCGGATAGTGAACGACGCCAGTTCGCTTTTTGCTGCAGCCAGTTCGCTCTCAAGGCGTCGGACATCCGCGCGTAACTCCGCAAGCGTCAATGCCCGCACGTCCTCGGCGAGTGCCACTCGGCGTCGCTCATAATCGGCCAGCTCGGCCGTGACACGTTTTTCTTCGACAAGCTTGCGATACTCGAGACCCGCGTAGACCGTGACGTCGACATTCGCTTTGCGGGCAGCCTTGCGAGCCTCACTTTCGGCCTCTGCCAGCGATACTTTGTCCTCTTCGGCCTCGCGTGCTTGAGTCTCCAACACAGACTCAAGTTCGGATTGCTTGGCTGCGAGCTCCGCTTGTTTTTGTTTGACGCGATCGTCGGTAGCGGAGCCATCGAATTCGGCAATGACGTCACCTTGTTTAACACGCTGGCCTTCGCGCGCGATCTTGGTGATAGCGATTTGCCAGTTCCGGTTGGGCGGTGGGCCGAAACGTGAGGCGTCGCGTGCCGCCACAATACCGGTCGCAGTGACCGTGATCGGTCGGTCTTCGGCAACTATGGTCAACTGTTGTGCTGACCACGCGCTCGCAGCAATCACGCTGGCAGCAACGGTTAAACACAGCCGTCGCATCATGATGTCTCCCTCGCATCGGCCGGAATACCGAGGACACTCATGCCGGGCATGACCGCCGCTGGCATGGCGCCAATTGGCTTCGCGATAGCTTCGAAATAGCCACTGTCGCTCCAATCCTCTTTTTCGATGGCTTGTGTCGAGCGTCGTTCGATTTCAACGTCGAACGCTTCGGTGCCTTCTGCGTCCGCGATCACCGTCAACCGTTGGCCGGCGTGCACTTTCAAAAAATCAGCTTCGTGGAGCCAGAATTTGACGCGCAGATCTTCTCGCCCCGCAACCGATGCGATCAGAAAACCGCTATATAACGTATCGCCCGGGAATACTTTCTTGCCGGTGAAGAAGTTTTCGCCATAGATCAGGTAGCCAGATTTTTTGGCGCGAATTTCAGTATCGCCCAGCGCGTCACGCATGCGTTCGAAGTTGAGCTCGGCCTGACGTAACTCGAGCTCTGCCTGTTTGCGTTGGTCGGCGAGTTCCGCGCGTTTGTTCGTAAGGTCGGTCTTGCTTCTTGCGAGTGTCTGCTGCGCCGTTGCCAGTGTGAGCTGGTAGCGCTCGAAGTCCAGTCTTGGAATCGTCTCCACCGGTATGACGGCGTCCAGCTCTGCGAGCCGCACTGCTGATTCAGCGCGCACCACATCTTGCTCGGCTTGTAACACTTCGAGCTGCAGCTCATTAATCCGCTTCTCAACGTTGAACTGCATTTTCTCGAGGTCGACACGGGCTTTTTCTTCCTCCGAAATCAGACTGCCGGGATCGAGCCGCACAATCAGATCGCCGGCGGCGACCTGGCTGCCTTCTGGCGCCATCCATTCGATACGGCGTTGCCACGCGCCGGGCAACGAAGGCATCTCGATGGTCTGTGCTTCGACATCCTCGATAATGCCGGTAATCAAGGGTTCTGCGGCGGCGCTGCCACACAAGGCCAACCCAATGAGACTAATGCGTATTGCGTTCATCTTTTTCTATCCTGCCATCGCGCATGCGCACGACGCGTTTGGCGTAGGCGGCGATTTCCTCTTCATGAGTGACCATCATGATGGTCTGGCCGTTCTGATTGAGCCGCGTAAACAACTGCATAATCTCCACCGAAGTCTTACTGTCGAGGTTACCGGTGGGCTCATCCGCCAACAGCAGTGGCGGCGTATTGACCAGCGCACGGGCGATGGCGACGCGTTGCCGCTGGCCGCCAGAGAGCTGATTGGGCCGATGATCGAGTCGTTCGGCCAGCCCCAGATCGCCGAGCAAGGCTACAGCGTTGGTCGTCGCATCGGCAGGCATGGCCGGACTGAACCGGAATGGCAGCAACACGTTGTCCAGTGCCGTCATGCGTGGCAGCAGGTGAAAACTCTGGAACACGAAACCGATATGCTGATTGCGAATTCGTGACAAATCAGCGTCTTCCATTTGCCCGACAGCATGACCGAGCAAGGCATACTCACCCTCGTCCGGCGTATCCAGGCAGCCGAGGATATTCATCAATGTGGACTTGCCGGAGCCGGACGGCCCCATCACGGCGACGAATTCGCCAGACTCAATTTGCAGGTCGACGGCATCCAGTGCGCGGACCTCGGTATCACCGACCTTGAATCGGCGCGTGAGCTTGTGCGTCTCTATCATGATTATTCTGGTCGCATAGCGTGCTTCACGATGTTCGTCGACGATCGGACAACAGATGCAGCGCTCCACAACCCGGCGCCGCAATGGCCTCCATAGTGCTATCATTCGACAATTGCGGCTGACAGTCAAAAGCGTCATCTATCGGTGACGTCAGACCGTCATACTGCGCTACTCAGATTCCCGTACCGAGTAGTGCCAATTCTGTGTGGAAAGGATTTCTGATGTCCGTGTTACGACCGATATTCCTGAGTCTCGGTATATCCCTGATAGTGGTCGGCTGCGGTGGCGGTGGCGAGGCGGGTCCAGCGGGTGGGCCGCCGCCGGCCGGCATCAGCGTCGCGACTGTTGTTGTGGAGAGTGTCACCGAGTGGGACGAGTTCAGCGGACGCATCGAGGCGGTCAACCGTGTCGAGGTGCGACCGCGCGTATCCGGCTATCTCGACAAAGTGCATTTTCAGGAGGGCGCGCTGGTCGACGCCGGCGATCCTCTGTTTTCGATCGATGATCGCGAATATCAGGCCGCGGTGGCCGCCGCTGAAGCGGAGGTCGCCGCCGCAGAAACGCGGTTGGGGCTGGCCAAAGACGAGCTGAAGCGCGGTGAAACGCTGCGTGAGGCACGCGCGATTTCCGCCGAGCAGCTACAGCGTCGGCTGAGCGAAGTACGCACGGCCACTGCTGATCTCGCAGCTGCGCGAGCGCGTACTGAAACCGCGGCACTCAACCTCAGTTTCACACAGATCAAC
>JBCAZB010000061.1:0-10391 GCA_038533315.1 Pseudomonadota bacterium
ATGTTTGAATTGATGGATGCACACAGCCAGACGGCTGTTATCAAAGTAATCGGAGTCGGTGGCGGCGGTGGTAACGCGGTCTCCTACATGACCGAGTCCGGTATCGACGGCGTCGACTTTATTTGCGCCAACACCGATGCGCAAGCGTTGAAAAACGTCAACGTCGGCGTCAGCCTGCAAATTGGTTGCAACATCACGAAGGGGCTCGGCGCGGGTGCGAATCCCGATGTTGGTCGCCAGGCAGCGATGGAAGACCGTGATCGAATCCAGGAGGTCATCGAAGGTGCCGATATGCTGTTCATCACAGCTGGCATGGGCGGCGGAACCGGTACAGGTGCGGCACCTATCGTGGCTCAGGTGGCTAAGGAGATGGGTATTCTGACGGTTGCCGTCGTAACGCGCCCGTTTTCGATGGAAGGTGCCAAGCGTTCTGCCATTGCTGATGCGGGTATTGCCGAACTCGGTAAATATGTGGATTCGCTGATCACCATTCCCAACGAGAAGCTGTTGAGCGTGCTCGGCGCAGAAACCACGTTGCTCGACGCCTTTGGGTCAGCTAATGGTGTTCTGCAAGGCGCTGTGCAAGGCATTGCTGAATTGATCACACGTCCGGGCCTGATCAACGTGGACTTCGCGGACGTCCGCACTGTCATGGCAGAGATGGGCATGGCGATGATGGGATCTGGCCATGCCAGCGGTGAAGATCGTGCTCGCGAGGCGGCCGAGGCGGCAGCGTCGAGCCCATTGTTGGAAGATATCAACCTGGCTGGTGCGAATGGCATTCTCGTGAATGTTACCGCTGGCATGGATTTGTCGATTGGCGAGTTCCAGGAAGTCGGCGAGACGATTCGTGCTTTTGCGTCCGATGATGCGACCGTCGTGGTTGGTACGGTCATCGATCCGGATATGAGCAACAGCATCAGAGTGACGGTGGTGGCGACGGGTCTCGGTCAGGGTAATGCAGGTATGGAGCAACCGCCGATGCGTGTAGTGCGCCAGAAAGCGGTCGCCACACCGGCGACCGAGACAGGCGCGCCGACAGGGAACAATACGAGCGAGCCAAACTATAACCACTTGGAGAAGCCGACGATTCAGCGCAAGCGTGCCGTCGGTGATGGCCTGGGTGATGGCATGTTGCAGGAAGAGTTGCTGGATATTCCTGCATTCCTGCGTCGTCAGGCCGACTGATCGGTTGCATGGCGGCACACACTCACACGCTCACCGAGTGTGTGTCGCCACGACTGTTTGACAATAATCTAGGTGGGCAGCCAAATGGCGCACTGCACAAAAGTGTTGGTGTTTTGACGAGTTTCGGTTACCATTTAATGACAACTTATTGATTTCGCTCAATGTCTCTGGTGGGAACCCTATCCCGTCGGTGATGTCTACATACAACAGCTTGGGCAAAAGTCGCTGGTGTGAGCTACGATAGTTGTGAAGGGGAAACCGGGCCTTGGGGCCGGTTTTTTATGTGCTGACAGTCACTTAGGGCCATTCTCATCGAGTAGAGTGGCTCACAGATAAGTGCGAACGCGTTTCAGGTTAACTGTTGTAATGTTGAAACAACGTACACTCAAAACCACAATCCGAGCCACCGGCGTCGGACTCCACACTGGCGACAAAGTCTACCTGACGCTGCGGCCAGCGGCGGTCAACACCGGCGTGGTGTTTCGTCGTGTGGACTTATCAGAGCCAGTCGACATCCCCGCCGACGGTCGGCGTGTCAAAGAGACGATGCTCGGCACGAATCTTTTCAATGGCGAGCACAAGGTGGCTACGGTAGAGCACCTGCTTTCTGCCGTATCGGCACTCGGCATTGATAATCTATACGTAGATATTAGCGCGCCTGAAGTGCCGATTATGGACGGCAGTGCCGCACCTTTTGTGTTCCTTATCCAGTCAGCCGGTATCGAGGAACAAGAAGCGCCGAAACAGATGTTGCGCATGCGTCGCACCGTGCGGGTCGAAGACGGTGATAAATGGGCCGAGCTGAAACCCTATAACGGGTTTCGAATCAACTTTGGCATTTCGTTCAACCACCCGGTTTTCAATCAGCAGCGCCAGCACATTAGCCTGGACTTGTCTTCCAGTGCGTTTCTGCGCGATGTCAGCCGCGCGCGGACATTCGGCTTCATGCGCGACATCGAGGCTTTGCGCGAACGCGGCCTGACGTTAGGCGGGAGCATGGACAATGCTATCGTTCTGGACGACTACCGCATTCTCAACGAAGATGGCCTTCGCTACGAGGATGAGTTCGTCAAGCACAAGGTGCTCGACGCCGTAGGCGATCTATTCTTGCTCGGACACAATCTTATCGGTGAGTACACCGCTTATAAATCCGGGCATGATCTGAACAACAAATTAGTGCGTGCTGTGCTGGAAGATGCCAGCAGCTACGAAATCAAGACGTTTGGCGAGGCTGAGGCGGCGCCGGTGTCGTATCCGTCTCCTGCGTTTGCGTAGCGGGACGAACCTTTATTTGGCAATGTGTGGCTGGAACGCCAGAGCGGCGCGCCAGCGATAACATGTCAGCGGAATGAAAGCGAAGACGCGCGGCCCAGGCGGGCTCGTGGGTCACAACGACTAGTGCATGGCCATCATCGACAGCGACGTCTACGATGTGATTGGCGAGTTGTTCCGGCAGACCGCCGGCGATGGTAGCGCGCAGCGATTGCATCGCGGACGCTCGTTGGGCAAGGCCCGCGAGGCTCACGTTGTTGGCCAACAAGCTTTTGAGATCTTTCGCTGACATCGATATGAATTGTGAACCAGTTCGCAGACTCTGCGGAGGATGCTAACACTTTGAGACGTAGTTACTAGTTTTTTCGGCGTAAATGCATGATATTTAAGCCGTCATCAGGGCAAACCGGGTGAAAACCCGGGACGCAAAGCTACCGATCTAAGGTTGGTTCGTTCACACACAGAACGATCGACAATGACAGCGGGGTTGCTGACGTTCCTATCTGACACGCGCGGACGCGTGCTGGGCTCGGAATACTGCAGCCAAACCATTAAAAATTTGGTACAACAGCGGACTCTGTTCGCGACCAGACACGGCAGTAATCCACATTCTGATATGAACGTAGTTATCTTTCGCAACGCCAGCAGCGGTCCCCGCCAGTTTCGGCTCACTTCACCGGGTTTCATCGCCGCTACGCTGTGTGCGTTAGGGTTGTTCACTGCGTTGGTCGCTGGGGCGGGGTACACGCTAGGCATGCAAACCACCGGAGTCTCTGACAACGCAGAGATCAATGCATTGCGCTCAGACCTGAATGCACAACAGGCTGAACTGGACGCTGCGCGCCGCGATGCGCAGGACACGCTCGACGCATTAGCGATTCGTATCGGTAAGATGAACGCTCATGTCGTTCGTCTCGACGCCCTTGGTCAGCGCTTGACGCAAATGGCGGATCTCGAAGACGGTGAGTTCGATTTCGAAACGTCGCCACCGATCGGTGGCCCGGAAGAGACCGTTTATTTCACCGATATGGATGAGGACTCATTGGTTCAGCAGCTGGATGGTCTGGGTGTTCAGATTGAAGACCGAGCACGCCAGCTCGGTGTTCTTGAGTCAATGTTGTTGAACCGCAACGTCGGTGAGCAGGTTTTGCCGCAGGGTCGCCCTGTTGAAGGCGGCTGGATTTCCTCGCATTTTGGCACGAGAACGGACCCTTTCACGGGCAAGAAGGCGCGTCACAAAGGCGTCGATTTTGCCGGCAAGGCCGGCGCTGAGATTATCGCCGTTGCGTCCGGTGTGGTGACTTATTCCGGCAATCGGTATGGCTACGGCATGATGGTCGAAATCGATCATGGCAACGGTTACGTCACGCGCTACGCGCACAATGCCGAAAATACGGTCGCCGTCGGCGACGAGGTCAGCAAAGGCCAGCTCATTGGCTACATGGGGTCGACTGGGCGTGCAACGGGCCCCAACCTGCATTTTGAAGTGGTCAAAGACGGCAAAACGCAAGATCCCATCAAGTTTATCCGCGCCAAGCGCAACTAAAGCAGCTCGATTATTCGGACATCCCGCGCCAGACGCTTATTGAATCACTGTGTCCTGACCACATAGTTGGTATCTAAGCGGGGCCAAAAACCTTAAACTAAGGGGCTGTGGGCGACCCGCAGGGAGCGACCCGCAGGGGGCAATCCGCCAGACGCGGCACAGCGGCGCCGCGTATTTCTAAATTGATGCAAATGGGGGCCGGTTTTGGCTTTGTTTTCGCGTATTTTCGGCAGTCGTAATCAGCGCCGGATCAAGAAATACCAAAAGGTTGTTAACCAGATCACCGCACTTGGCGAAGAGCTCAAGAATTGGCGCGATGATCAGCTCCGAGAAAAAACAGCGGAGTTCCGGCAAAAGATTGCTGACGGCGTGAATCCAGACGACGTCATGGTGGAAGCATTTGCGATGGTACGTGAAGCGGCCGATCGCACGCTCGGTATGCGCCACTATGACGTTCAGATGATCGGTGCGATGGTGCTGCACGATGGCGACATTAGTGAGATGCGCACCGGCGAGGGTAAGACCTTGATGGCGACGCTGGTCGCGTACCTGAACGCCCTCGATGGTCGTGGTGTCCACATTGTCACCGTGAACGAATACCTGGCGGCACGCGACGCAGAATGGATGCGTCCGGTGTATGAGATGCTCGGTCTGACAGTCGGCGTCGTGCGCAGCGGCATGACCACAGAAGACAAGCGCGCAGCCTATGCCGCGGATGTCACCTACGCCACGAATAACGAGCTCGGCTTCGACTACCTGCGCGACAATCTGGCGTTCTCGCTCCAGGACCGCGTACAGAGAGACTTGAGTTTTGCGATTGTCGATGAGGTGGATTCGATCCTTATCGACGAGGCGCGCACACCGTTGATCATCTCCGGGCCATCGGAGCAGCGTTCCGACCTGTACGAACGGATCAACAAGTTGGTGCCCGCGCTGAAAGTGCAAGTGGTGGAAGAAGCTGCGCCGGACCCAATGAACTTGCGCGGTGGCGATACAGAAATCGCACCTGAAGATCGCGGCGATTTCACGGTTGATGAAAAATCGAAGCAAGTGCATCTGACTGAGCAGGGCCATGAGAAGGCGGAAGCGCTGATGGCGAAAGCCGGTCTGATCGAGGTGGGCGACAGTCTGTATGACGCCGCCAACATCCGCTTGATGCACCACCTGACAGCCGCTTTGCGTGCGCATCATCTCTACACCAAAGATGTCGAGTACATCGTGCAAGATGGTGAGATTGTTATCGTTGATGAATTCACGGGTCGCACGATGCCGGGCCGTCGTTGGTCCGATGGTTTGCATCAGGCAGTCGAGGCGAAAGAGCAGGTACTCGTCAAGGAAGAAAACCAGACCGTCGCATCGATCACGTTCCAAAATTATTTCCGGTTGTACGACAAATTGTCTGGCATGACCGGTACGGCCGATACCGAAGCGTTCGAGTTCCAGCAGATTTACGGGCTGGAGGTCGCGGTCATTCCAACGCATCGACCAATGGTTCGCGATGATCGTCCCGACCTTGTGTTCCTGACGCAGCAGGACAAGTTCGACGCTATCGTCGATGACATCGTCGATTGCCGGGAAAAAGGCCAGCCGGTGCTGGTGGGCACCACGACGATCGAGATGTCGGAATTACTCGCTGCGCAGTTGCGCAAGCGCAAAATTTCTCATGAGGTGTTGAACGCAAAACAACACGAACGAGAGGCTAAGATCGTTGAGCAGGCCGGTCGGCCCGGCGCGATTACCATCGCGACCAACATGGCGGGTCGCGGTACGGATATCGTGCTCGGTGGCAGTCTGGACTCAGAGCTAATCGCATTGGGTGACGATGCGCCCGAGTCGGAGCGCGAAGCATTAAAGGCCGATTGGCAGAAGCGTCACGATGCCGTGTTGGAAGCTGGTGGTTTGCATATCGTTGGTACAGAGCGACATGAGTCTCGGCGCATTGACAACCAGCTGCGTGGCCGCTCCGGTCGCCAGGGAGACCCCGGTTCCAGTCGCTTCTATTTGTCGATGGAAGACAACCTGATGCGTATCTTCGGTGACCCTGATCGCACCAAAGCCTTACTGACTCGCGTCGGTATGAAGCCGGGTGAAGCGATCGAGAGTGGGCTACTGACTCGGCAGATCGAAAAAGCGCAGCGCAAAGTCGAGGCGCATAACTTCGATATGCGCAAGCAATTGCTTGAATACGACGATGTTGCCAACGAGCAGCGGAAGGTTGTGTACCACCAGCGCACGGAGTTGATGAGCGCTGATGATGTTAGCGATTCAATCGCGGCGATTCGCGAAGAAGTTGTAGAAGGTCTCGTTGCAGACTATTTCCCACCGAACAGCATCGAAGAGCAATGGGACCCGCAGGGGTTAACTCAGGCTCTGGAAACGGACTTCGGGGTCGGCGTCGATATCAGCCGCATGCTGGCTGCGGACAGCAAGATGTCTGCTGAAGGTGTGCTGACAGAAATCTCTGGCGTCATCGAGAAGCAATATTCGGAAAAGCGCGCCACCATCGGCGACGAGATCATGCGCCAGCTTGAGAAGACGGTCATGTTGCAGCAGCTCGATCTTGATTGGAAAGAGCACTTGGCCGCGCTCGATTACCTTAGACAAGGTATCCACCTTCGTGGTTATGCTCAGAAAAACCCTAAGCAAGAATACAAGCGCGAAGCGTTTGAGATGTTTGGTGCGATGCTTGAGTCAGTGAAGCGAGAGACGATCACGAAACTCGCGCGCATCCGTATTCGCAGCGAGGAGGAAATCGCTGAGATGGAAGCGCAGCGCCGGGCTGCTGAAGCACTCAAGTTCCGGCATGCAGAAGCGCCCACTTTGGGCGGCAATGCACCCACGGGTGATGCACCCGTGCCGTCATCTGCGACACCTACTGCGGAAACTTTCAAACGCGGTCAGCCTAAAGTGGGTCGCAATCAGCCTTGCCCATGCGGATCTGGCAAAAAATACAAACACTGCCACGGCGCACTGAGCTAACGGCGTAAACACAATGACGGGCAAACCGACCATTCGTGTGGCGGCCGGTATCCTCATCAACGCTCAACGCATTTTTATTGCGCAGCGCGTCGATGGCCGGCATGGCGTTGGCTTGTGGGAATTTCCTGGCGGTAAGATTGAGTCGGGCGAATCCGCCGAGCAGGCATTGCAGCGCGAACTCGAAGAAGAACTTGGCGTCATGGTTACCGCTGCGGAGCCGGCGCTGACACATCAGCATGAGTATCCAGAACGGGTGGTTCGCCTGGAGTTTTTTGTTGTGAAGCAGTGGTCCGGTGAACCGACTGGTCGCGAGGGCCAGCCGGTCATGTGGTGCCCTTTTAATGAGCTCGCAGCGCGGCCTTGGATGCCCGCCAATCAATGCGTACTCGACTGGTTGCGCGAAAACGTGTCAGCAGATATTTAACACGAACGGAATATCTTGGCTGCTCTGTGACGGACGGCTGTTAACGTCTTGCCAACTCAGGAACCGAATCGTGAATCGCTGTGGGCTGCCGCTGATCTCGGGGAATAGTGCGGTGCGATCCAACAGTGTGACTCGCAACATCCGACAGTTGGTTTCTTTGTCGAGTGAATGCGAAAACAAGCCAGCGTTTGCGACGCATTCGCGCGACGTACCGCTCTGGCGAATCAGCCACAGCAGTTCCGTCACTGCCACGCAAAGCGGACGCAAATCTTTGAGCCAATCGGACATATCCAGTTGCCGGTGCTCGTAAGGCTTGCGCAGCCAATGGCTGAATAAAGGTAAGTCGAATTCGCAAGTGCCGCCGGGGATAGCGCTGCGATGTTTGATCGCGCTGAGAAACTCGCTGTCTTTGAGCGTCTGCAAATAGTGTGGCCCGAGTGCATTGACGGCATCGCGTTGCTGCGACAACTGCTCGATGATTGTCATCAGCCGTGAAGTATCGACGCCAGGGCTGTTGATGAATGACTGCAACAAGTCTGATTGCCGCTCGATTTCTTTTAATACTTCGCTGCGCACATCGCCGCGTGCGAGTATCGCGCTGATCTCAAGAATACTGTCGATCGTCTGGCGAGTCGCCAGTTCGCTTTCGCGCTGGAAGTGATGTTCTGTTTTTTTGTAAAGAAACTCGAGTCGAAGGAACGTACGCATCCGCTCATTGAGCGGTTGCTCGTAGGTATTACTTTGCGCGCCCGGATCCGGCGCCAGAGCATTTTCAACCACGTAGGCCATGCATCATCGCGATTCGTCGAATATCGCTCTATTCTGCGCCTTGAAACACACTGGCGCAAATACGTGGTTCACGCTGTGCCTGTATCAATTCTGCGACAGTTCAAGGTAGAACTGATGCATACGGGCGGCGGCGGCGCGCAATTCCGACAATCCGGCATGGTTGCCGATGATGTCGTCGGCGATAGCCAACCGCTGTTCGCGGCTCGATTGCGCCGCGAGAATTCGTTGGGCGGCTAGCGGATCGTCGCCGTCACGGGCTTGTAAACGAAGCAGTTGGTTCGCTTCCGCCGTATCGACAACTAGAATCCGCTGCATGCTGCCTCGCAAACCCGAGCCTACCAAGAGCGGTACGACAAACACGGCGTAGGGACCCGTGGCGGAACGGTATTGCTCCCAGCAAGCTGTCTGAATGAGCGGGTGTGTGATCTGCTCTAACGACTCGCGCGCGGTAGGATCAGCAAACACAATTTGCCGTAATGCTGCCCGGTCGAGCTCGCCGTTATCCGTCATGATGCGGTTGCCGAATTGTTGATGCACGGCCATCAGGCCGTCGCTTCCCGGTGCAACGACGTCGCGCGCAATAACATCGGTGTCGATAACGGTAGCGCCGCATTCAGCCAACGTGTCGGAGACGACCGTCTTGCCGCTGGCGATGCCCCCGGTTAAGCCGATGCGAAGCTTTTCGGTTCCGGGCGTAGTCATCGGGTCAGGCTAGCCCGCTCAACGACAAATACCATTGGATCAAATCCTCGCCATGCAGCATTGCAATATATCCTGCCGCTGCGATCCACGGGCCAAACGGCATTGGTTGTCCCTGTTGTTGCCGGCGCAGCAACATCATCGCGATGCCGAACAACGCACCGACCGCCGCTGACAACAGAATGATGACGGGCAGCATCTGCCAACCGAGCCATGCGCCCAGTGCCGACAACAATTTGAAATCACCGTATCCCATGCCTTCTTTGCCTGTGGTCAGCTTGAACAACTGATACACCGACCAGAAAGCAAGATAGCCGAAAATTGCCCCTAGAACGGCGTCGGCTGGAGCGATAAACAAGACGCTGGCCTCTACCTGTCCATGCAGTAAAGACAACGCCAAACCGGTCCAAAGTAATGGCAGCGTGATGCTGTCAGGTAACAGTTGTTTATCGATATCGATACCGGACAATGCGACCAACGTCCAGGTCAGCCCAACGCCGACGACAGTTTCCCAACCGATGCCGAAACGAAGCGCCACGCAGAGGGACAGCACCGCTGTCAGCAGCTCGACAGCCGGATAGCGAATACTGATTCGAGTTTTGCAGCCCGCGCACTTTCCGCCCAGTGCAAGGTAAGAGAGAATCGGGATGTTCTCCACGGCACGTATCGGCCGCTCGCAAACGGGGCAAGCAGACCGGGGCGTTGCCAGATTGAACACGGGTAGTGTTTGCGGTTCGTCTGAGTTCTCTGAATCGCTCGAGGCTACGTTGGCGGGTGTGTCCCAGTCGCGAGCCGCACGCTCTGCCTGCCATGCGATATTCTGAGCATCCCACTCTCGCTCCATCATGATCGGCAGCCGATAGATGACGACGTTGAGAAAGCTGCCCACCAGCAAGCTGACTGTCGTCACTGCTACGTAGAACAGCCACGGCACGAGTTCGAACAATTCAGCCACGGTATTGGTTTAGTCAGGTCGCTCTGGTCAGCGCCGGCATTCGGCGGGCTTGAATCAGACGACCGAACCCATTTTGAAGATCGGCAAATACATCGCGATCACCAGGCCGCCGACGAGTACACCAAGAATCGCCATGATCAATGGCTCGATCAAGCTCGACATGTTGTCCACGGCGTTGTCGACGTCCTCTTCAAAAAAGTCGGCAACCTTGCCGGACATCTCATCGAGCTGACCGGATTCCTCGCCGACCGCGATCATCTGAATGACCATGTTAGGGAAAAGGTCTGTGTTTTCCATCGCTTGTTGCAGGCGCTGGCCGGTCGATACTTCGTCACGCATTTCGCGCACAGCGTTTTCGTAAACGATATTGCCGGTCGCGCCAGCAACAGATTCCAATGCTTCGACCAACGGCACACCCGCAGCGAACATCGTTGACAGCGTACGCGCATAGCGCGCGATGGCAGACTTCTCCAGAATGCCGCCGATAATCGGAAGCTTCAAAGACATTCGATCGAGCGTCTCACGCATTTTTTTCGAAC
>JBCAZB010000062.1:0-10281 GCA_038533315.1 Pseudomonadota bacterium
TATGGCGTGTGTCGAATTGGCAAGTGACTGATTTATCTGGTGCAGAAGTATCAGCTTATGCTCAAATCCACAACTGTTGTGGGTTTGCGCATAAGTTGCGATTTATGACCTCATAAGTTGCGACTAGCAAGACTAACTAGCCCGGAGACACGCCTTTCCTTTTTGGTGCCCCTCTCCGGGCTATTTTTTGGCTCCTAACTCAAGACAGGGGCTTTGCGGGAGTTGCGAACGTCCATTGTTGGCCGAGAGCAGCCACCCAAATCCTAATCCGCTGGTCCGATCTTTTTTGGCCGAACCAGTCGGCCAGTAGCGGTCATTCATTCCACTCGTTGTTGGCCTGAAAACAGCAGGCAGGTCAACTACACCGCCTTCAAGATCACGGCTTTTTTCACAATCCGCTCAAAGCCGCCATGTGGGCCATGGCGTTGATAATTCAACGCGCGCGAAGAACCCAGGGTGTTCGACTGCGGGCTGAAGAGTCAGATTGAAAGTGGTTTGTATCGGCCGTAGTGTACGAGAACACCAAGCGCATCAGGGGATTTCATATGGGCGCCAGACTTTCAAAGCTCGTGAAGGTAGTTCTGCGTCTCACAGCAATCATTGCGATGAGCTGGACGGTGCAGTCCAATGCTCAAGAGGCTCACGATGTCACGGAACCAGCGCGACCGCTAGCTGAAAAGAGTACGCGGCCCAATGTCCTCGTTGTCATGACAGATGATGTCGGTTATGCGGCCAGCGGTTCGTTTGGTGGACTTATCGACACGCCTGCTTTTGACCGTTTGGCGCGCAACGGTCTGCGTTACAACAACTTCCATACAACACCCCTTTGCTCGCCGACCCGCGCCGCACTTTTGACCGGTCGCAACCCTCATGCGGTGAACATGGGCACCATCACGGAAATGGCATTCAGTGACCCAGGTTATGTCACAGCGATACCGCGTTCGGCCGCTACGGTGGCACGCGTGCTCAAGGAAAACGGCTATCACACCTCGATCATTGGGAAGTATCACCTTGTCCCGAAGTGGGAATTGGACAACGTCGGGCCGAAGCTACATTGGCCAAATCAAATGGGGTTCGATTACTTCTATGGCTTCGAACCGTCGTTTACCGATCAGTTCACCCCCGAACTCATCGAGAACCAGAACTATATCGACACACCCACCGGTGACGACTATATCCTGGATCGGGATTTGGCCGACAAGGCGATCCATTGGCTCCGCGAAGTACGCACGAGCGGCGGCGGAAACCCGTTTTTTCTCTACTATGCACCGGGAACGGCACACGCCCCGCTGCAAGCGCTGGCGGATTGGATCGCGCGTTACCGCGGAAAATTCGACATGGGGTGGGACGAGGCGAGAAAGAAGATTTTTGAGCGCCAGAAGGCGCTTGGAATCGTTCCTCAGAATACCGTCCTCTCGGAGCGCGATGAACGTGTTCCGCCTTGGGATAGTCTGACCGCCGAAGAAAAGTTAAAACACGCCAGGCTTATGGAAGTTTATGCTGCAGCACTTTCCTTTGCGGACCATCAAATTGGCAGAGTGCTTAGCGAGCTTGAGGCAAACGGTGAACTCGACAACACGATTGTTTTTTACCTTCAGGGTGACAATGGTGCTTCGCCGGCGGGCGGAGCGGAAGCCCTCGTCAACTATTACAACGCTCTCAACGCAATCCCGGAAGATCCCGAGAAAGCCGTTCAGGAATTGGACAAGCTTGGTGGACCGGAAACCGCACCTGAAATTGCCCTCGGCTGGGCCAACGCACTGGGCACACCCTTCCGCAAGTGGAAAATCGAAGCGCGCTTCCGTGGCGGCTCGGCCAACGGCCTCGCTGTTTCGTGGCCTGATGGGATCTCTGCAAACGGAGTAATTCGCCCCCAGTTCCACTCCGTTGCGGACATCGTGCCCACGATTTACGAACTTGCCGGGATCACACCGCCCGATGTGGTTGACGGTGTTGAGCAACAGCCATTAACCGGCGTGAGTATGGCGTACAGTTTATCTTCGGCAAACGAACCGGACCAACTGACCGAGCAGTATTTTGAAACCCTGGGCAGCTTGGCAATGTACAAGGACGGGTGGTGGGCCGCGGCGCGTGTCCCATATGGACAGGTCATGACCGCGGATAATTTGGCCGGAGTCGACTGGCAACTTTTTGACTTGACCTCGGATTTCGCTCAGACAACGAACATTGCTTCCGAGCATCCGGACGAATTGAACAAGCTCCAAGAGGCGTTCAAGAAAACGGCGATCGTCAACCAAGTGTTTCCGATCACCAACGCCCACCCAATCCTCGATCGAAAGCCCGTCACGGCGAAGACCGGCACGCATGTCTTCTACAGAGGAGCGAAGCATTATTCCAACTACGGCTTTCCAAATACGATAAGCCGTTCTTGGACGATGGAGGTGAAGGTAGAAGTACCGACTGGCGGAGCATCTGGCGTTGTTGTGAACGAAGGTGGGCGCTTCGCAGGCTGGGGCGTCATTTTCTTTGAAGGCGTGCCCAACTTTATCTACAGGTCTGACGACACCCCTGACGGTACTCTTGTCCTGAGCACCGAGAAGGCGCTCGAGCCTGGGCCGCACACCATCAAAATCTCGGTTGACCAAAAAGGCAAGCCGGTTGGCCGTCGCGAAACCCATAAGTTGACAGGCAAGAACGAAGGTGCGTCATTTGCTTTGAGCGTCGACGGTACGGTGGTCGCCCGCGGCGAACTAGACACGACGCCCGGCAACAGCTTTCAGTTCCAAGGAGCCGCTGTCGGCCATTCGAACGGAAGTGCATTGCTGCCCCTCTATACCGGCAAATTTAGATTCAACGGCGAGATCGAAAGAATTGTTTTCGATCTCCAGCCGAAGGTCGAGCCTCGATAGACTTTGCAGCCGTACATCACCGTTCTCTGTTCTTATGTGCGATCTTGCGCTTTGCAGACTGTCCGTCGTCAGGACATTTGGCATAGGCTGAGAGATGATCATCGTTTGGAGGATTGGTCTCGCTTGCTGGTTTCAGCTTAGGCGGCGCGCTTGCGATGAAGGGCATTGTCAGACTAGCGTGGCGGTCGCTGCAAGCATTATCGAGAGGCGTCCAAAGAGGACCATCGCAAGAGGGAAGCATAAATGAGTCAGGAGTACGTACACGGGTATCAGCCAACTGAGGCCGTTCGGTTACAAGATCAGGCGCGAACACTTGTTGAACTCTTACACTCGGATACCCACTACGCGCCGGGTAGCAAGGTTCTGGAAGCGGGCTGTGGGGTTGGTGCACAAACTGTGACGCTCGCCAAAAATAGCCGTGAAGCTGACATTGTCTCGATTGATATTTCATCGGAATCTATCGCGCGTGCGGAAGAAAACATCGCTGCTGAAGGGATTTCCAATGTGGCGTTTCAACAGGCGGACATCTTTTCTCTACCGTTTGAGCCCGAGACTTTTGATCACATTTTCCTCTGCTTTGTTCTCGAGCACCTGTCGAACCCTGTGGACGCGCTCATGAGTCTCAGGTCTGTGTTGAAACCCGGCGGAACCATCACCGTCATAGAAGGCGATCACGGGTCAACGTATTTCCATCCCGAAAGTCCTGCGGCCACCGCTGCGATTCATTGTCAGGTGGAACTGCAACGTCGAGCAGGTGGCAACGCCCACATTGGCCGACAGTTGTATCCGTTGATCGCAGGGGCTGGCTATGCGCCGGTGCGTGTATCTCCAAGAATGGTCTATGTAGATTCCAGCAAGCCACATCTTGTTGAAGGTTTCACCAAGAAAACGTTTACGGCAATGATCGAGGGCATTCGGGAGTCTGCGCTGGAGGCGGGCATCATTGATCCCACGTCCTTCGACGAGGGCATTAGGGCGTTGTACAGAACCGCTGAAGTGGATGGCACGTTTGCGTACACCTTTTTCAAGGCAGTTGGCTGTAAGTGTCAGTCAGCCTGACGACGCACTGAATTGCTGAGCCGCATCGACAAAATCGTCGATGGCGCCGCGTGTTTTACACCCCCATTATGTGACCGGGTTCAAATCTCGATCGTGCGCCGTTCGAGCCAGGTTAGCGCTAAGATTTTGCCGATGCTCTATCGTTGTGCCCTGATTTGACGGAGCGAACATCATGCGACTTTCCAACACGATTTACCGGGTTTTGCCTGGCTTCTACCTCCTCGCCGGCTTACTGATTATTGCTGCGACGGCTTATATTGGTCTGCACGACTATCTGGCTTTCGGTTGGCTATGCGTAAGTCTTCTGTTGGTTGGCAACGGGATACACTTGCACTCACTAAAAACTGAGAATTCCGGGCAGTGGTCGGCCGACGACCGCTCAGCAGTAATGTCATCCTGAGCGAAAGATCTGTTGGGGCAAGGGTATTCAGCGAACACCAATATGATCGCGAAGCAAAACGCTAAAGAATGCATCGCTAGAAGAACATCTTCCTGAGATCAACACGTCGGTCTTGCACTGACTGAAAAAGATGCCAGGCATAGCCCGGCTTTTTTATGCGCTGGAGGCTAGCTGCTCGCTAGCTCAATGTACTCCGACGCCCGCATACGATGATAGGTTGCGCGGTCATACCCGATATCGACCGGGTTGGGATCGACGATCTCGACGGGCAGTCGTCTCGAATAGGCGGCCTGCAACGCCATCTGCGTGATGTTCACACTGAACGACGTCCCCATGAACACGATGCGGTCAGCCTGCTGCATGCGATGTTGCGCTTCGTCGATGCGGTAGAGCGACGTGTAGTACTCATCGAACAGCAGCACGTAAGGCTTGAATGAATGGTTGAGCCTTGGTGTGCCATCTATGCGGAACAGCTCCAGTAGCGATTCTTCGAGGCGGGTCTCGTCGACGTCGTGCCAAGGTGTAGTCACCGTTTCAATCTCGTGTGCCAGATTCTGGTCATGATAGAGCGTCATCTGATCGATGCGCCCGTGAATGCTGATGTAGTCTTCGTTGCCTGCTTTGCCATCGAGCCCGTCGATGTTCTGCGTGATCAGATTCTTATCCGCTAGCCAATAGTGAACCGCATTGGGGCCGTGGTCACGATAGGTCGCAAAGCGATGGTAGTACCAACTCAAAAAATCGCTGGTGCGATGCTCGTACATCGCGCGTGTCGCCATTTCCTGCGGCGTATAGTTGCGACTGCCGACTGTCCAGTAACCATCCTCGCCGCGAAACGTCGGGATGCCGCTTTCGGCGCTAACGCCGGCGCCGGTGATGTACAAGGTATTCATGGTGAAAGGTTAGCGCGAAACCTTGTGCGCGTGTGATGTTGTCGCAAAGCAACAGATCATGCTTCCTGTCTTCTGCCTGCAGAGCCGGCTGTGGTGCAGAAATCTAGCGATCCCGCGGCGATGTAGAAAGGTGGAATCAACGACCCGGTTGCAATTTTGGTACTGACAGACACATAATGACTTATCGGTCTTACCAGACTTTGTTATCTGCAACCAAATTGGTCCTACCAATTTGCGTTCATAGTCGAAGGCCGGGCCATGCCAACGTGGCAATGAATACGCACACCGGGGGGATCCAAGATGCGTAGTAGTGGGGGCACAAATCCGTTTTCCGTCGTTGAAAACGATTCAGGTCAGGTTTCTTGTTCGCGTCCTTTGCAATTGGAAGCGTGCGCTCGTCTGCGCCCGTCCCCCTCCTTTTTTAGCCCATTAATGACACCGGTGTCATTAATCCGGCGTCATATTACGAATCACACCATCGCACAGCGCCGCGTCGCGCCGGCGGGCTGCCGTTCGGCACACATCATTCAGGGGAGTTCACGGTCATGAAACACAGAGTCTTATCGATAGTTGCGTTGTTAACGCTGCTGGCTGGCTGCGGTAGCGACAGAGACAGCGTGCCGTTGGTTCAATCCTCTAACGGTAGCGCCAATATCAGTGGTGAGGCCGTTGTCGGTGCGACACTGACCGCGTCAGCGTCGGATCCTGATGGTGTTCAGTCAGGGACAGAAAGCTTCCAGTGGTACTCGGACGGCGAGCTCATCGCTGGCGCCACCGCCGCGTCTTATACGCTCACGTCCAACGAAGGCGGTGAGGCGGTCACGGTCGTCGTGCGCTACACCGATGCCCCGGGCCTTCGTGAAACGGTTACCTCGGCGCCGGTCGATATTCAGGCCGCGTTTACGCTGGGCGCGACCTACGTGCATGGCCTGGTCGATGGTGCGATGTGTGATATCGCTGCGATCGATGCGATGGGTACGGTCGGTACCGTGTTGGCTTCGGGCACTTCCGCCGCGGGCGCGGTAAGTTTTGGTGATCTTGTGCCGGTTGACGGCGCCGCACTGATCAGCTGTACCGGCGGCACCTACACCGACGAGGCGACGGGTACGGTGCTCGATGCGCCCGATACACGCGCGGTCGTTGACGTGCAAAGCGACGCGGTTTTTGTGGTGACACCGCTGACAGAGCTGGCCGTTCAGCTTGCCGAAACGGCAGGCGACCTGAACACTGCGCTAAGCACCTACAATGAATCTGTCGGCATCAATTTTGCGGTTGCCAGCGACATCACGGAAACCACACCGACTGATCTGGCGTCGACCGCAGCCGCTAACGATGATGCCGGTCGCTATGCGACGGCACTCGCTTTGATTTCTCAGCTCGATGCTAACGATGCTGGTACGTCTGCCGGGGAAACAATTGCAGCGCTGGCCGCCGATCTCGCTGATGGTACTTTTTCTCAGGCAACACTCGACGCCTTCACGCTCGCGGTTACTGACATCGCGATGTCGCCAGTGGCCGGCAATCTTGATGCGGAAGCGCTGACGACGGTACAGGGCGCCATCAACAATCTGCCAGAGCCGCCCACCTTTGACGGTCTGAGTGCATCGATCCCAAACGACCAGGCGACGCCGCTGGAAGGCCAGGTGGTCGTCACCGATGTGAACTTTGGTGAAGACGGTGTTGTGGCACAGTCCGATGTAGCAACGACGTATGGCACGTTCAGTATTGTCGAAAGCGGCGATTGGACTTACGTGCTTGACACGACCAATGCGGAAGTTGCAGCGCTTGACGTCGGTGAGTCAGTCAACGACATCATTCCGTTGACCTCGCTCGACGGCACAGCCGCCAATCTCGTCATTCGCATTACAGCGTTGACGCAGGTGGCCGAGATTCGTAACACGATCAACGGCGACACTGGCGAGCTCAGGCTCGACCTTGATCCGCATCAACGGCAAGGCCGCCTGCGGTTCTCGTTCCTGAAGACCGACGCGCTTGCCGATGACGGTAATCAAAAGGATGCCTACGTCGCGTTGTATGGGTCTTCTGGTAGCAACTCCGAATCTCTGGTCGACTTGCGTATTCAAGGCGAGGCTGTGGAAGAAGACGGCAGCATCCGCGCGCCGCGCTTCCTGGTGCGCAACACGGACAACGCGGCTTACCCCGACGGCATCATCGAAGCACCGTTCACACCGAACGAGTGGTATGACATGGAGTTCATCTGGGATATGGATGAACCGAATCAGGTCACGATCCTGATCAATGGCGAGCCACTCGGTGGCGGGCCATTCCAGACGGCCGCCATCGTCGATCCCGATTTTACCGATCTCGATCAATGGTTCGCCGAGGGTGTTGAGCGCGTGCAATGGCGCTTTGGCGACAACGGCACAGTGATTCCGTTTGGTTCGTACTTTGTCGACAATGTCGAAATCTTCTCGGACACCGCCGGTGAGACGCTGGTGTTTATGGACGATTTCGAAAGCTATGGTGTCGGCGACCCATTCGCTGGTTCCACGCTGTATCCGGATTCTGTCGATGCCACGGTTTCCGTGTTTGATCGCAGCGCGGGTAACGACTCAACGCCGGCCGCGTTCTTCAACTTGGTCGGTGCGCTTAATAGCGACAGCACCGAAGTGTTGATGGATACGGTCACGATTATCGATCCGGATCCGGGCGAGGCCGAGTTCGTCGCTCAGACCGATGCGATGACGACCTATGGCACGTTCTCGATCCAGGCTTCGGGTGAGTGGCAATACACGCTCGACACCGAGAACCCGACGATCGCGGCCCTGGTACAAGGTGATCGCATCACGGACACCATCGTGTTGACCTCAGCGGACGGTACCACTGCAGAACTCGTGATCACGATCAACGGCGTCGGCGGCGAGACCAACGCGGGCAGCACCAACGTCGCGGTGATAATCGACACTGACGCGGGCGACACCGGTGAGCTGCGTTACGCACTCGGCGATGGCGGGCCATTGGCTGCGGGCCGTGTCGAGCTCAAGATCAAACGTCTCGACGATGATCTCGGCAACGGTGATGCCTTTATTACCTTGTTTAATGCCAACACCAACAACGCCGGCGCAATCCTGGACTTCCGTATTCGCGACGACAGCTACGGGGTGCGCAGCCCAAGCTCGGTCGATACATCGAGCCTACCGCTGACCCTCGACACGTTTATGGACGTACGCATCACCTGGGAATACCCGGGTGGCGACACCATGATGCGACCGTCTGTGACGATCTCAGTCGACGGCGTCAGTCTGCCGCGGTTTACGCCCGAGAACGATGCATTCGGTGGTGTCACCCACGTGTCGGTTCGCTTCGGCGACAACAGTGGCGTGCGTGAGCCGACAGGCAAGGTCAGCGTTGATGATCTTGCGATTTATTCGGATACGGCGGGCTTTGTTGAAGTCTTCTCGGATGATTTCGAGTCTTACTTGGCCGGTGATTCGCTGGATACCGACAACGGCGCGTCGCCGTATAACTCGAGCACCTCAGAGGCGACCGTTGAGACGGTCGACGCGGCACCGGGGCCGGGTAGTCCTGGCAACCAGTTCGCGGCCATCATCGATACGGATGCTGGGGATACCGGTGAGCTGCGCTACGCGCTGGGCGACGGTGGTCCGCTGGCGGCGGGTCGTCTTGAGGTCGCCGTCAAGCGACTGGATGACGAACTGGGCAATGGCGATGCATTCATTACCTTGTTCAACGCCAACACCAACAACGCCGGTGCCATTCTCGACTTCCGTATTCGTGACGACAGCTACGGCGTGCGTAGCCCGGGTTCGGTCGATACTTCATCGCTGCCGTTAACGCTGGACACGTTCATGAACGTGCTTATCACCTGGGAATACCCTGGCGGTGACATGATGATGCTGCCGGAGGTTACGATCTCGATCGATGGTGTGGCGCTGCCGCCGTTTACGCCTGAGAACGACGCGACCGGCGGTGTCACGCATGTGGCATTCCGCTTTGGCGATAACAGCGGTGTTCGCGAAGCAACCGGCATCTTCAGCGTGGATGAGCTTGGAATCTATACCGATACGGATGGGTTGACGCTGGTGTTTGCCGACAACTTCGAGTCTTATCTCGAGGGCGATTCGCTTGATACCGACAATGGTGCTTCGCCGTACAACTCGAGTACGTCGGAAGCGACAGTCGGTGCCGAGCCCGGCGAAGAGAGCGGGCCCGGTACACCGGGTAACCAGATTGCCGAGATTATCGACACCGATGCAGGCGACACCGGGGAGCTGCGCTATGCGCTCGGCGATGGTGGACCGCTGGCGGCTGGCCGCTTGAATGTGGCTATCAAGCGATTGGACGACGATCTCGGCAACGGCGACGCGTTCATCACGTTGTTCAACGCTGATACCAATAATGCGGGGGCCATCCTCGACTTTCGGATTCGTGATGATAGCTTCGGGGTCAGAGCGCCAAGCTCCATCGATACCTCGTCGCTGCCGCATACGCTGGACGCGTTCATGAACGTCGAAATTACGTGGGAGTATCCGGGGGGTGATACGGCGATGCTGCCGTCCGTGACGATCACCGTCGACGGTGTCAGTCTGCCGGCATTCACGCCGGATAATTCAGCATTTGGCGGCGTTACGCATGTGGCATTCCGCTTCGGTGACAACAGCGGTGTGCGCGAAGCGACGGGTATCTTCAGTGTCGATGAGATCGAGATCTACTCCGATACGGCAGGCACAACCGAAGTGTTCAGCGATGACTTCGAGTCCTATATCGACGGCGATTCGCTCGACACCGACAACGCGGCGTCGCCATATAACTCGAGTACTTCCGAGGCAACCGTTGGAGTGGAGGAATAACATGCGCGCAAAAACGACATTGGGTCTTTCACTTCAGAACGGCATTAACACCATGAGGCACAACATGAGCAGTGCAAAGCAGATCCCATTTAACGCGATGACACGGTCACATCGGGCGCGCTGGATCGCCAGTCTGGCACTCGTTGCCAGTGCCGCAGTTAGCGCTCAGGAAACCGACCAATCGACAGAGGCTGCCGAGTCAGACGAGGCGATCGAAGAGATTACCG
>JBCAZB010000063.1:0-10245 GCA_038533315.1 Pseudomonadota bacterium
TGTTAAAGCGCATCCAGGAGTTGCAGGAACGACTGTCGCAGTACGACGGTTCAACGCTCGCGAAGCGTGACAGCGAAGAAAACCTGCGCTCAGACATCAAGCAACTCGAAGAAGCGAAACGACGACTGGCGGCTGCGACGCGCGACAGTGGCCCGGCTGGGAATCAAGTGCGTGCGTTCACCGGGGACGGATCGCGCCAGTATTTGACCGGCCTGAGATTGCGTGGTGAGCGGACACTGGTATTGGTGGACAGTTCGGCAAGTATGCTGGATGAGTCGATTGTGAATGTCATACGACGTCGTAACATGCCGGTGGAAGATCAACTACGTGCGGCGAAGTGGCGCCAGACAGTGGCGTCGGTGGATTGGATCACGACGCAGCTGAGTCCGGACTCACAGTTCCAAATCTATCGTTTCGGCGATAAGGCGGAACCGTTAGTCGCTGGCAGCGAAGGCGTGTGGCTGGATGTCGGCGATGGGACGCAACTATCGCAGGCCGTCAAAGAGCTGGGCAGTACGCCGCCCGCGGGTGGTACCAACTTGTATGAGGCTTTTGACGTCGCACGCCGATTGTCGCCCCGGCCCGATAATATTCTGCTGCTGGTTGATGGTTTACCAACGGTCGGTGAGAACAAGCCGGCCAAGAGTACCGTTTCGGCTGGCGAGCGACGCACACTGTTCGGCCAGGCGGTCAGACGCCTGCCGCGCGGTATCCCGATCAATGTGCTGATGTATCAGATGGAAGGCGACTATCTTGCGCCGTCCGAATACTGGCGGCTCGCGTATCGCACTGGCGGCTCTTTTATGAGCGTCAGCGATGATTGGCCGTAGGCGAGGGGCGAGGGAAATAGCATGGCACGACGTGTTAGACGTGATCCCGATGGCTTTAGCCTGTCTTTTCTCGACTGCATCTGTTGCGGTTTCGGTGCGATTATTTTGTTGTTGGTGCTCACTCGAATCTATGAGCCAACTACCATCGAGCTAACCCGTGTTGACCTCAATGGTGTGATCAAAGAGCTCGAACAAACGTTGTTTGATATTCGTGGTGAGTCCGAGAAGCTGCGCCAGGAACTGAGTGTTATCACGCAAGAGCAGACGGAAAAGCAGGAGCTGGTTAGCCGTTTGAGCGGTGACCTTTCCAAGCTGCGCGGCGAGTTTGAGGCGAGTAGCCAGGAAGCCTCCATCGCGAGCGAGGAAATAGGCGCACTACGTGCCGCCAGGCAACGTTTGACCGACGAAATGCGCCGGTTGCAGGCCAGTGCACCGAATCGTACGAACTCGGTCATTGGCGGTATCCCTGTAGATAGCGAATACATCATCTTCATTATCGATACGTCCGGCAGTATGCAGCGCTTTAGCTGGAGCCTCGTGCAGCGCAAGATCAATGAAACGCTCGATTTGTATCCGACGGTCAAGGGCATACAGATCATGAACGACAATGGGGCCTATCTGTTTGGTTCGTTCGCGCGAAAATGGATGAAAGATTCGCCGGAGTTGCGATCCGCCATCCGGCAGAAAATGGCAACGTGGCGGGCGTTCAGTGACTCGAATCCGACGCAGGGGATCAACGCCGCCATTCGCACCTTCTGGGCGCCCGACAAGAAGATCAGCCTGTATGTGTTCGGAGACGACTTCAGTGGCAACTCCGTGGAAGCCGTAGCGCGCACCGTTGATCGCATCAATCGACCGGATGAGACCGGTCGCCCGCGCGTCCGCATTCATGCTGTGGGTTTTCCATTGCAGTTTGGGCAGCCCGGTCAGGCCCAAATCGCCGGACAGCAATTCGCTGCACTGATGCGCGAATTGTGCCGCCGCAATGGCGGTACCTTTGTCGCACTGACCGATCGCTAGGCGCGCCACAATTCGTCATATTTGATCGCAGATGCGGTCGCAATCTGTCCTGTCCGGTCCATATCCGGATGTTCAACTAGTCAACGTTGAAACACGTTACTGGCTGAACATTCAGGAGATGGTCATGAAAAAACACTTCATTACAAGCATTTCGGTTATCGCCTTGGCGCTCGGTGCTGGCACTGCAAACGCCGAACAAGCGTCAAAGAAAGAGATTGCGGGTGTTGGCGCGGGTGCCGCCGTTGGTGCCGCGGTCGGAGGTCCTCCGGGTGCCATTATCGGTGCCGCGATCGGTGCGTTTGCAGGTGATCGTTCGCATCAGAAAGATGTCACTGTCACAACGCTCGAAAACGACGTCGCATTGCGCTCTGCCGAAGTCTCGCGCTTGAACGCGGCGATGCGAGAACAACAGGTCGAGGCGGGCGAAGTGCTAGGTCATCTGCAAACACTCGAGCAAAGCGGCGTCATCGAGTTGCATGGTTTCCTGCAGCAAGGCATCGAAATGGACATGCCATTCCGTACCGACGGTATCGAGGTCGCGGCAGACTGGGAACAGCGATTAATAAACCTCGCCGAGGTCGTCAACCAAGCACCGGGGCTCGCGATACAGATCGATGGCTACGCAGATCCGCGCGGTAGCGTCGAGTACAACGCCGCACTGTCGCTGCAACGCGCCGAGGCGGTACGCGCGATTCTGGCCGAGGCGGGCGTTGCCGACGAGAAGATGAGCACGTTTGGCCATGGTGAGTCTATGTTGACGATAACCAACGCCGACGACCCTGACCAGTTTGCGATGCAACGCAAAGTCACGCTGACGATTTATCGCGACGATGCCGGCACTGAACTCGCCCGACTGACGCACTGATTAGCATAAGTTCGCCACCTGGCCGTCGCGGGTCAGGAGACGGGGCAGTAAACAACTACGCGGCCGTGATGGACCCACCCCGGGTATTCCCCCTCATCACTTTGTGGTTGTTGCTGTCCAATCTCCAGGCCCCCGGCGGCCTTTTCGTGGGCGTGACGACCGGGGGGTACATCGGTTAGCCTGCAGGCATGAACCGGAATGTTTCGATTATCCTCATTGTTGTCGCACTGATCGGTTTGGCGACATTGTTTATCGGGGATGCCAATGACGGCGCTGAAGTGCCAACGGCGGGCAAACCGGTGACGAGTGAGTCCTCAACGTCTGTCGCGGTTTCGCCAGCCCTGTCATCCTCAGCGCTATCCGAGCCCGCAGCGGACGCTTCGACCTTGGTCGATCCCGCTATCGAAAAGGACTGCAAACATCCGTTTGATGTGTTCCGAAGCGAAGACCTGGAGCGTGAGAGAGAGCGCGTGCAGGCAATGAGCGTGTTTGGCGAGGGTGGGCATATCGATAGTTTGACCCAACTTGCGATGCGCGATGTTCAGAGTTTTGCCGAGCAAGGCGATTCAGCGGCGATGGCGGTGTTAGCCAAGATGTATTTCCTGCAATCGGGAGGAGTAGCCCCGGAACGGGTTTACGAATATATGACCTTGGCAGGTTCACGCACCAACAAGGCCGATTTCACAATTATGTCGTCAAAGAAGACGCGGTCTCCCGAACAAAAAGAGATGTTGGAACTCGCGCGCGATTGGGCGTGGCGTTCGGCGCTGCATGGGCGCTATTTTGCGTTAC
The DNA here is from genome assembly GCA_038533315.1 of Pseudomonadota bacterium. Lineage (GTDB taxonomy): Bacteria > Pseudomonadota > Gammaproteobacteria > Steroidobacterales > Woeseiaceae > CALBPI01. Next base: position 3,508 of record JBCAZB010000063.1, read on the forward strand.
AGATTGTCGCCGAAGTTGAGATCGCGATGGGAGAAACGGTGGCAACCAAGGGCTGGGTGACGCAATCGTTTTTCGATACCCTCGATCGCCGCGAACGATCAGACCGATACTCGCTAAACTACATTTACCCGGCGGCGATTCCGCTGATCGATCCGGAGGCAGCCACAGGCGCGCAAGAACTGCTGCTGAGTATTATTCCGCAGCCCTCTGAAGCTCGTGAGTTCGCGCCCATGATAGCCGAGGAGTTCGAGCGTCGGCGTATTGAACTAGGCCTAACGAAGCCTAATATTGGTGCATCACGTCTGCCCGATATTGAAGCCGCGTTGTTGTCGATCTGCGAAGAGTATGAGTACCTGTTGCAGTGAGCGGTATACTGAACGCATGACCGAGTCTAAAGCTATTACCAGCGCGAGCCTGCGTGAGAAAAAATGTGCACCCTGCGAGGGTGGTGTTGATCCCCTCAAACACGACGAAATCGAACAGCTCATGCCAGCATTACATGGCGACTGGCGTCTGGACGCGGCCACCCGGCGGATCGAGCGCCACCTTCAATTCCCGGGCTATTCAAGAACGCTTGCGTTCGTGAATGCGGTTGCTTGGATTGCCAATGTTGAAGGCCATCATCCACTGATTGAGTTCGGTTATGGCCACTGCTCGGTGGTCTGGACAACGAATGCGATCAATGGGTTGTCTGTCAATGATTTTATCTGTGCCGCAAAGACGGACGAGCTGCTGGTCGCGCTCGAATAACCCAGCGTCGGCCAGATTAGAAACGAGGGGGGGCATGAAACGACTTTTATTGTGCGCCTGGCTGCTGGTGCCAGGTATCGCGTTGGCCGAGAGTCTTGCGCTGGTCGGTGGCCGGCTGATTGATGGCTATGGGCACGCGCCGATTCAAGACAGCGTCATCCTGGTGCAAGACAACCGCATCGTTGACGTGGGCACCGTCGGTACATTGTCGGTGCCTGACGGTTATCGCGTGGTGTCCACAGAAGGCTTGGACGTGCTACCCGGACTCTGGGAAGCCCACGCACATTTGATGCTGAATGGACATGCGAACTATCCGCACTGGCAGAGAGCGTATGCCGATCGACTAGCCGATGAAATAATGCCTGCGAGTGCCGCGCAGCTGCTGTCAGCGGGTGTGACCTCAGCGCGCGATCTGGGTGCGCCACTTGAAGCGACCATCTCGGTGAAGCGGCGCATCAATGCCGGCGAGATACCCGGACCACGACTATGGACATCCGGGCCCTTTTTGCAGGCCGAAGTAGACAATTGGCAGAAAGGTTACCGCTGGTCGGTCGAATCCGTTGCTGACGCAAGGGCCAAGGTGGACCGCTTGCATGATACGGGTATGGAAATCGTCAAGCTGATCGATCAGGACAAGATGCCCTTAAAGGTCGCTCAGGCGATCGTTGATCGTGCTCACGAGCATGGCATGAAGGTTGTCGCACACTCGCACCGTCCGGACGAGGTGCGTGTTGGTTTGCGTATCGGTGTCGACAATTTCGAACACACGGGGTTAACCACCGCGCCAGAGTATCCGCCTGATGTGATCGCGATGCTGCGTGAGCGTACGGCAACCGGCAGGGTCGCCGGCGGTCCGCTGTATTGGACACCCACGGTAGAAGGCTTGTGGAATTTCGATCGCACCGTCGCCAACCCGGAAAAACTCGACGATGCCTGTTGGCAACTTGGTTTGCAGACCGACACGATCGTCGATATTCGGCAATCGATCGCGGCACCCGGGCAACTCGGCTACACGCGTTTGACGCCGCTGCGCAAACCGACTCTGCAGCGCAAGATTGCACAACTACGCGAGGCAGGCGTTGTGTTTTTGGTGGGTACCGATAGCGGTATTCCGATGAAGTTTCATTGTCAGTCGACCTGGAACGAGCTGGATGTTTTGGTGCGCGTGATGGGTCTGCCAGTGATGGATGTCATCCGCGCAGCAGTCTACTGGCCAGCTGTCATGATGGATGTGGAGGCTGATCTCGGTACGGTATCGAAGGGCAAGTACGCGGACATCATTGGTGTCAGGGGCGATGTATTGGAATACCCCAATCTGCTGCAAAACGTTTCGTTCGTGATGAAAAATGGCGTCATTTACAAGCAGGAAGGCCAACTTGTACCGGCACGCTTCAATCTGCCGTGAGTCGGCACGGATAACAGCAACAGTAGTAATCGCCATATATGTGAAACGACGCGCAAAGTTTCGTGTGGCATCGGTCACAAAAACACTGAAAACATAGTGTTTGTCGTCGTTTTGTCGACAAATTGTGACCGGTGCGGCAGTAATCCGCGACCCCGCTGATTACGATGTCATGCATGAAAATGCGGCATTCAATGACAGGCCTTGCCCGATGGCTCAGCGCGGTTGCGCTGGGACTGTGTGCCTGTGTATCCGCCGCGGATGTTCTACCAACGATTGACCAGGAGATCGAACGAGTCGGTCAGTTGTTTGCGGATGAACAAAACACGCTCGCGTTGGCCGACGCACTACAGTTGCAGGACCGCGCGAAAGACTCGGGAACCATTGAACAACAGGCACGTGTCCTGTCGATGCTCGCCGAGTTCTACGTCAACCACGGTAACCCGCAGATCGGACTGGACACAGTTAACGACGGGCTAGGGATGGACGCCAATCTTAGTGTGGACGTGCGCACGGAGTTGACGATCGTAAAGGCCATGTCACTGATTCGCCTTGGCCGATTCGAACTAGCGCAGCGGTGGGCGAAAGAGGTGATTCGCCTCTCGAACATCTCGGGTGATGACGAGATGCTTGGTATGGGCACGTATCTGCTAGCGAGCACGCACGCGCGCCTCAACCGTCCGGACGATGCGGTCGCCAGTTATCGAAAGGCGGCCACGATTCTTAAGGCCGGTGGGTACTTCGACCAATATATGCGTGCGGTAAACGATCTTGCGATGCTGCAGAAGTTCCGTGGTGAGTATCAGGCGTCGCTGCAGCTTTTTAATGAGTTACTGCCATTCGCGCAGGCAATGAATGATCAGCTGGTCATTGTTTACGCGCTCCTTGAAATCGGTGATGTCAATCGCTTGCTCGGTAACTTGACCGAAGCCGAAACGGTGTTGCTCCAGGTTGATCGTATTATCGGTGCGGAGAGTAAACCGCAGTGGGAGGTGTTTGTGCACACTTACCTTGCCGATTTGTATCGTCAGATCGGCGATGTCGACACAGCGCTGAAACACAATAATGAACTCGCAACACATCAGGCTGCCGTACAAACCGAGAACGCGGTGGCTCGAGCCGCCGAGCTCGAGTTCAAACGTATGGCGGCCGAACATCAGTATCAGATGGCATTGCTCGACAAAGAGCGCGAGATCGCCGAGATCGCTGCGCGCAGCAATCGCGCCGTGTTGGTTGCTGTTTTGTTTGGCATGGCCTTGCTGACCCTTGGCGTGACGTGGATGTATCGGCGTATGCGCGAGCAATCACGTGCGAACGAGGCGTTGCGCGCGTCAAACAAATGGCTGGATGAAGTGGCCCGAACGGATGCGCTGACCGGTATGGCCAATCGGCATGCGTTGGCAGAACGCGTGGCGAAACTGCAGCGCCGCAATATGGACTACGCGATGATTCTGATGGACATCGATCATTTCAAGCAGATCAATGACGACTTCGGACATGATCATGGCGATGCCGTATTGATCGAGTTTGCCCAGCGTATCCAAACGCGCATTCGCCGCACCGACTTGGGTGTACGCTGGGGCGGCGAAGAATTCCTGATCCTCCTACCTGAGACCAGTCAGGCGGAAGCACATGATGTCGCGCAACAGATTCACGCGTTTATCCGTCGCGAGGCGATCGTCGTTGAGGGCCATCATCATATGGTGACAGCGACGTTCGGTATCGCCTGCGCGACAGGGCATGACGATTTTGAAGCGGTGTTCAAGAGTGCAGATGAAGCGCTCAACCTCGGCAAGCGCGAGGGTCGCGACCGCGTGGCCATGACCGACGTTTCGGCCACCGGCAGTACGCGCTCCATCAGTCTGGTAGCATCTGGTCGTCGCTAGCGCGGTGTCTCGCCACCTATGGGTGACGTTTATGCCGGGCGCTGATTGGCTGTAAGATCAGCGACCTTACCACCATCCTTGGTAGACAGAATTGGCGCACAGACCGTTTGATTGCGCCCTTCATTCTTGGCGTTGTACAACGCGACATCGGCACGCTTGAGCCAGTCGTCGGTCGATTCACCTTTGTTGAGCTGCGCCACACCGACGGACAGTGTCACCTGGCGTTCTTCGATAATCGGCGTCTCGGCCACCAATGCACGGAGTTCCTCTGCGAGGGTCGTGGCAAATACAGCACCGGCATTCTCAGCCACAATGACAAACTCTTCTCCGCCGAAGCGGTAGATACGGTCGGTTGTGCGTAAGCGTTGTTTCAGCAATGCAACGACACCGATCAACGTGTCGTCGCCGACCGCATGTCCGAAGTCGTCATTGATGCGTTTGAAGTGGTCGAGATCGATCAGCATGATTGAAACGCTGATCGGATTGCGTTGGTGCGAATCGACCAGTTCCGTGAGTCGCTGACGCAGCGCGCGTCGGTTGCCCGCGCCGGTGAGTGGATCTTGTGCTGCCAGATCCTGCACCAATCGCCGTTGTTGTTCTGTGACGTAAGAGAATGCGTAGGAAAACGCGATCGTGACGGCAAGAGTCGCATAGACGGTGGTCAACGACAGCACATTCAGTGCATTAAACAATTGTGGTGAAATGATAGCGATCGCAAGGAGGTTGGTGACGATGGCTTCCGATGGCCGCAACAGGTAATAGGCGATCACTACGGCGGGATACATCCAGTAGAGTTGCGCAATGCCAGCAATGTAAATCGTGCCGACGATCGCGACCTGGCACAGCAGACATACCGCAATGCTGGCAATGCGATGATCATGCGTCTTGATGACATACAAGGACAGACCCGCCAGACCGATGACTAAGCTCGTGTCCAGTGCGAACAAGAGCCATTCGCCATTGACAAAGCGGATAAACGTGAATGGTAAAACGGCAACAATGCCGGAGCCCGTCAACATCAACAGGATGAATTCACGGAACGTGAAATCGGTGCGCTTCATGCTTGTGTCCCCGCATCACGTTGCCATGATGCTTCCTTTCCCCTGAGCCAGATTAGCGAGCCGACGATAGTCGCGCAAACCTCCGTTTCACATAATGTGAAAACCGTATTGAGAATTCGAATAGTCTGCCGTATGTGGGCAAGAGGTCTCGTATTCCCAAATTGCGCGACGACGTCTTCGCAGTCTGGCTGCGATACAAGGCGCATTTATCCCACCTATGATCGTGCCGTGCGGTGGGGTTTTCGTCGCAGTCGCGTTAGTATGCGCCATGCCTTCCGTAGCTAAGCCGACCGATCTCATTCAGCGCATTCATCTCGCCGAGAAGCGATTGCGCTCGGTCATCAATCCAACGCCGTTGCTTGAGTTCGAGACTCTGAATCAACGCGTTGGTGGCCGCGTTTTGTTGAAACCTGAAAATCTGCAACGAGCAGGATCCTTCAAAATTCGTGGTGCCTACAATGCAATCGCTGCGTTACCGGAAGCGAATCGCGAGCGTGGTGTTATCGCCTGGTCATCCGGTAATCACGCGCAAGGGGTGGCACTCGCTGCGGCCTTGTTTGATATCTCCGCAACGATCGTCATGCCTTCTGATGCACCTGAACTAAAACGTGCCGCTGTCGTCGCCCTTGGTGCGGAGATTGTCGCTTACGATCGTTACTCGGAGGATCGTGAGGCGATCGCCAAAGCATTGGCGCGAGAGCGACAATGCCCGTTGATTCCGTCGTACGATCATTGGGATGTGATAGCCGGTCAGGGTTCGATCGGACTTGAGATCATGCGCGATCCGGCATTTTGCAGCAGCGCTCCTGACCAAGTGTTTGTTTGCTGTGGTGGCGGTGGCCTGGCAGCGGGCATCGCTACGGCGGTTCATGACATTGCACCACAAGTTTCGGTCTATGCGGTTGAGCCGGATGCGGCCGATGACACACGACGCTCATTTGAAGCAGGAGAGCGACTGAGTAACCCGCCAGCGACGGAGTCGATCTGTGATGCGTTACTGACACCCACACCGGGACGACTGACGTTTCCGGTTAACCAGCGCGAGTTATCTGGTGTGTTAACCGTCAGCGACGAGGCTGCGCTACGCGCTGTTGGCTACGCCGCCACGGAATTACGATTGATCGTGGAGCCCGGCGGCGCGGTGGCACTTGCCGCTTTGCTAGGCAATGCCGATTTGTGTGCGAACAAAACCACCGTCGTGACGCTATCGGGAGGTAATATCGACAGCGCGCTATTGGCAAAAGCCATTGCGACGCAACGTGCCGAATAGTCGCGGATCCTCGTCAGAACGACTCGGTTTCGCTGACATCCTTGCTGTCGTCAGCCTCGCGGCTGGCAATAAACTCGCCCGTGATCATCTCGGAATAACTCTGCCCCGGACCGACCATTGGATACACCGATGCATCCGGGTCGATGATCACCTCTAGAAAAGCGGGGCCATCAAAGGTGATGAAGTCGTGGATTGTCTGTTGCAAGTGGTCGGGGTTGTCCAGTCGTACCGCGTAGTCAAAACCGTCCGCTTTGGCGCTTTTGACAAAGTCTTTGCGGTGTAGCGACTTGTCACTGGCGGATAATCTGCCCTTGTAGTAAAGCTTTTGCCATTGCCGCACCATGCCATCACCGTAGTTATTCAATACAA
>JBCAZB010000064.1:0-10244 GCA_038533315.1 Pseudomonadota bacterium
TGGTCGATGCAGTCGGTGTACAGCATTGAACGAGACGACGTGTTCTGGGCGGCATCGGATATCGGCTGGGTGGTCGGACATTCCTACATTGTTTACGGCCCGTTATTAGCGGGTGCAACGACCGTGATGTATGAAGGCAAGCCTGTCGGCACCCCCGATGCCGCGGCATTCTGGCGTGTCATTGAGCGACATCAAGTGAACGTGTTGTTCACCGCACCCACAGCGATTCGCGCCATTCGACGTGATGATCCGGAGTTAGTGGGCGTCGAGTCGTTTGACCTCTCGGCGTTTCGCGCGCTGTTCCTGGCGGGAGAGCGATGTGATCCAGCGACAATGCAGTGGGCCGCAGAGAAACTGGCGATTCCGGTCATCGATCACTGGTGGCAGACCGAAACGGGCTGGCCGATGGCAGGTATGCTGTTTGGTGAGGGTCAATGTGACGTCCGTGCGGGGTCTGCGGGCAAGGCGATCCCGGGGTGGGAGATCGACGTATTGAACGACGAAGGCGAGCCGGTGGCGCCGGGTGAGGTTGGTGCGATCGTTTGCAAGTCTCCGTTGGCGCCCGGCGCTGTCACGACGCTGTGGGAAGCAGAAGCGCGCTTTCACGAGAGCTACTTCGCCGAGTTTCCTGGGTACTACCAGACCGGAGATGCCGGTTTTATCGATGAAGAAGGCTATGTGTTTGTAATGGCACGCACGGATGATGTGATCAACGTCGCCGGTCACCGTCTGTCGACCGGCGCACTCGAAGAGGTCTTGGCGAAACACCCCGCTGTCGCCGAGTGCGCGGTCACCGGTGTGCATGATGATCTAAAAGGACAGGTACCCCTTGGCTTTCTGTGTTTGCAAGCAGGGATCGAGCAGGACCCCAATAGCATCATCGCAGAGTGTATCGCGCTTGTTCGCGAACAAATCGGACCGGTCGCGGTGTTTCGAAAAACGGTCATCGTGGATCGACTTCCAAAAACGCGGAGTGGCAAGATCCTTCGCCGTACGCTGTCGCGCATCGCTGACAACGAGGCGTTCGAGTTACCGGCGACCATCGATGATCCGGCTATTCTCGATGAGGTTCGTGCCGTACTTGGCGATGCAGGTATCATTGCCGCATGACTTCGACGACTGCTCCTGATCACAACGAACGCTACGGTTGGTATGTGGTGTTCGTGCTGTGCGTGTGTGGTGTCGTGGCTTACATCGACCGGCAGATCATCAATTTGCTGGTTACCGATATCAAACTTGATCTCTCGGTCAGCGATACCGAGATCAGTCTGTTGCAAGGTTTCGCGTTTGCTGTGTTTTACGCGTTGGTCGCGATTCCACTAGGGCGAATTGCGGACAGTCGCAACCGTCGCAAATTGATCACCGTGGGTATCGTTGCGTGGACGGCCGCCGCCATCGCTTGTGGCCTGGCCGAGAGCTATGCACAGCTATTTGTCGCACGCATGATGGTCGGTGTTGGCGAGGCGGTGCTGACACCCGCCGGGTTCTCTCTGCTCGCGGACTTGTTCCGACCGCAGCGTTTGGCGCGACCGGTTAGCGTGTTTACCGCTTCCAGTTTTTTCGGCGCTGGCATTGCGCTGATGGTGGGTGGTCTGATCGTCGACCATCTGAGCGCGGCTGGCGGTGTGGTATTACCGATAGTCGGTGAACGGACCGTCTGGCAGGGCGCCTTTATTCTTGGTGCGCTGCCGGGTATACCCGTCGCGTTGTGGTTCTTCTTGACGGTACGCGAACCGCCGCGCCGTGCGGCGGACATCGTTCGCCAGGATACAGAAGAATACGCGCAGGGCTTCGTGCAGGCGATCCGTTATGTGTTGGCCAATCGACGTTTGTTTTTTGCGGTATTCATTGGGCTTTCACTGATGGCCGCCGCACAGTTTGCGTTAGGCGCCTGGATCCCCGCGTTTTTCATTCGTGTCCATGGCTGGACGCCCGGAGAGATCGGCGCTGTTCAGGGGTTATTGTTCCTGGTGGGCGGCTCGCTCGGTGTCGTGACTGGTGGCTGGGTCACCGATCTGTTGAGGGCGCGCGGTTTCGATGATGCGAATTTGCGCACGGCGGTTTTTGCGGCATTACTGGCCGTGCCATTTTTGGTCGCCGTACCGCTAGTGTCTGACCCAAAGCTTGCTGTGATCTGCCTGGCACCCGGGATGTATTTCGGCACAGTGCCGTTTGGGGCCGGCGCTGCGGTGATACCCACCGTGTCGCCGCCGATGTTTCGGGCGCAGTTGGTTGCGATTTATCTACTGGTTGCCAACCTTGTGGGGCAAGCTGGCGGACCATGGGGCGTTGCACTGATTACGGACTACGTCTTCGGTGACGATAAGGCGGTCGGTCGGTCATTGTTGATCGTGGTCCCGGTGCTGCTACTGATGGGCAGCACCATTGCGGCGTCCGGCTGGGCACCGCTCGCTGAAAAGATGCGGGTTAAGCGTTGATCGTGCGAATCAGGTCGAGCAAGGCCGCGTTGTAGTCTTCGCTAACGGTCACCGGACAAAAGTGACCGCCCTCATTTAAGCGAACACGGACCGCCCCTTTGATGCCGGCCGACAGCTCATCGGACATGCCGGGTGGTGTCAGGCTGTCGTCTTTGGCTGAGATCACACCGGTTGGTGCTTGTATATCACCAAGCCGATGACGCAGATCGTGTGTCATGACCGCATTGAGTCTCGCGAGTTCTGTCTCGAGGCCCGCGAAGTGTTTGATTCGGTCTGCCAGGTAGTGCTCCATGCCCTGATAGTCATCAGCGATCGTCCAGGCCGGTGACGCCAGCAGCGAGCCGATCATCATGTAGTGTTTGACGCCGGAATTGATCAGAATGTCGCGACGTATCCGGAAGGTATCGACAAACAACGGTGTGGGTCCGGCCCAGCTCGCACTGAGCACGAGTGAGCGCACACGTTCCGGGTGTTTGACGGCGATGTTCTGACCGATGGCGCCGCCGGTTGAATGTCCGACGATGTGCGCGGATTCAATCTCCATCGCATCCATCAGGCGAATCAGGTCATCCGCCATTTCAGGCGCGCTGGAGACGACCGGTGCGTCGCTGCTTCGTCCGCAGCCACGGTGATCATGCAAGACGACGCGATAGTGCTCTGCGAGCATATCGACCTGCTTGTGCCAGAACGTTGCCATGCCACCGAGTCCGGCAACCAGTAGCATCGGCTCGCCTGAGCCATGCGATTCGGTGTAGAGCTCGGCATCGCCGATTGGAACCAGAGTCATGACGTTGTTCCTCAGGCCCAGGCTAGCGTGACGGCCTTGGTTTTTGTGTACAGATCCATCGCCGCTTCGCCAAACTCTCGGCCCCAACCCGATTCCTTGTTGCCACCGAATGGCATCGATGGGTCCATCGCGGCGTGTGTGTTGACGCCAACCTGCCCGCTATCGATCAACCGCGTCATGCGCATCGCTGTCTCAAGATTCTGTGTCCAGACGCTGCCGGAAAGACCGTAGCGGGAATCATTAGCCAGCGCCGCGAGATCCTCGTAGCTCTGGTCATCGTTGAAAGTCTGCATGGCGATGACGGGACCGAACACTTCGTTGCGTGCGATTTCCATGTCTTGTGTGCAGTGGCGGAACAGGGTGGGTTCGACAAACCAGCCATCGCCCGCGGGTACGCTGCCACCGGTCACCGCCTCTGCGCCGCTGTCGGCGGCGCGCCCTATCATCGCCGCGACGCGATCGCGCTGACGCTCGGAGATCAGTGGGCCGATCATGTGCTGCGGATCGCTACCGTGCCCGATGCTGAGTGATTTCGAAAACTCACGAATGCCGTCTGCGACGGCATCGGCGACTTGCTCGTGGACATAGAGCCGGCTACCACAAACACAGTTTTGACCAGACATCATGAAACCGGCCATGGCAACACCGGGAATTGTCTGTTCCATCTTCGCATCCGGAAAAACGAAGACCGGTGATTTGCCGCCGAGTTCCAGCGAGACTTTTTTGAGATTGCCTGCTGACGCGTTCACGATATAGCGGCCGACTTCTGTTGATCCGGTAAATGCGATCTTGTCGACATCCGGATGCGCAGACAGCGCTGCACCGGCATCTTCGCCGCGACCGTTCACCACATTAAACACGCCAGGCGGTACGCCAGCCGCGAGGGCCAGCTCAGCCATGTGCAGGGCCGCCACCGGGGTTTCTTCAGCGGGCTTCAGCACGAGTGTGCAACCCGCTGCAAGGATGGGCGCGATCTTCAGGATTTCCATCCCGTATGGATAGTTCCATGGCGTGATCGCTCCCACGACGCCGATCGGTTCACGCAGCGTGTAAGCGAGAACATCAGTTGGCGCCAGCCCATTGGGCGAGGAGGGTAACGTCTGGCCAGCGAGTTTGGATGTCCAGCCTGCGTAGTAGCGTAAAAATAGCGCAGAGACCCAAGCCGTCGAATCCGCAATCATATTGGCGAGGCCACCGTCGACAATAGACAGCTGTTTGATATCCGCCGCTTCTGCGCTGATCAGCTCCGCAAACCGCAGTAGGATTTGCGTGCGCTCATCGGCGGGTGTGGCAGCCCACTCCGGAAACGCCGCTCGGGCAGCGCTGACCGCCGCATCGATTTCCGCCGCACCGCCAAGACAGACCGATGTGATCGGCTGGCCAGTGCCGGGATCCAGCACATCCATACGATCGGCTGATTCGACACGTTCGCCGTTGATAAAGTGAGATTGTGCGGCCTGCAGACGTTTGGCCACTGTCGGTAAAGTATCGATGATCTTGCTCCCGATCAGGCTGAGGTGATTGGGAACATTCTTGCGTAGTTGGGCCCCGGGCTACCAATTCGAAATTGTGGTCCCGCCATACCGTGGATGCATGATCAGCCGTCCGCTCGCCACGTATGCATCAGCCGTATGCAGGGCCAACCAACTTTTGATTGGTCACAGTATCGGGTCGCTGGGTACATTGAACATGGGGGCGCGAATGCGCTGTCATACCTTTTTCAGCGGGGCTACTTATGAACGGAGTGCTATCACAACACGGCGCCAGGGCGGGCATGCTTCCAGAGCCCTGCCGACCCATCACGCAAGATGAAATAGAGACGTATGCCCGTGACGGTGTCGTCTGTCTACGCAACATTTTTTCCCAATCGTGGGTGGACCAATTGCTGCCTGTCGCGAGACGGATCACGGAGCATAAAGAAGACTTCGGTTTGCTACCAACGTATCCCGGGCGATACATGGCTCGGACGGTACCAGAGTTCCGGCGTTTCGTATTTGAGTCGCCGGTCGCCGAGGCGGCGGCGCGGGTGATGCAATCACAGGCGGTGCGCTTCTTCTTCGACGAGTTTTTTGCCAAACCACCACAGTCCGATGAGGCGACTATCTGGCATACCGACCGCATGGGCTGGCCGACAATCGGCAAGATGGTGCCGTCAATATGGATCCCATTGACGCCGGTCGTTGAGCAAGACTGCCTGGAATGCATCCCGGGCTCGCACACGCGGGATGACCGCTATTGGTTGTTCTCGCCGAATGCGCGGCAGATGGAACGCCCGGCGGATCGTATCCCGCATCCGGATGGTGACAAGTTGCGGGCGGACCCGAATAACACGTTTAAGCAATGGGCGATGGAACCGGGTGACTTGTTGCTCGTACACCCGTGGACGCTGCACTACTCGCACGGCAATTCCGCTGACCACTGGAGAATTGCTGTATCGATTCGCGTATTTGGCGATGACATCCGCTGGAAGCCGAGACCTGACTGTCTGAATATCGCCGGCGTGAGCTTCGATGAAATGATCGAGGGCGAGAAGCCGGGTGGCGATCTGTTCCCATTGTTGTGGAGCGTGGACGGTGAGCGCGACGGCGATGAGCGCTATCCGCGCGGCTTTGCAACGTCGTGGACAAAGGACCGGCGAGGTGATATCAACGAATACGATGTATTCAAAGAACAGCTACAGGCAGAAAGCAAGAGCGGTACCTGATGTCGACGGATGAACACGACGCCAAGTCGAAAGCCCAGGTTGAGGCGATTGGTATTCCCGACGGCGAGCCTGCGTTTCTTAATGATCCGCTGCAGGACAAACTGCTCGAGGCTGCCATCACGCTCGGCGGCGAACTGTGGATAGAGCGAGAACGCCGGATGCAGCTCGAAGCGGTTCTGGTCGCTAAAGGCCTCATCTCCGCTGAGGACATCGAGTCCTTCGAGCCGGACGAGCAGCAGGTGGCTGAACGTAAAGCAAGCCTCGATGCGCTGGTAAAACGTCTGTTCGAGCCGCTTACGGATCTGCCTGGTGCACCGAATAATTCCTGACCAGGCTCGATGCGCTTCATGCGCAGCATTCGGCAGTATCAGAATTTACACAGCTACGCTTCTGCGACGCGCTCCGTCGGTTGTATGGCCGAGTCTTCGGCACTGGCGGTGCGACGAATCTCCATCGCCAGTGCATCCGCGATTGGGCGTCGGAATGACTCAGCTCGCGTGATCAGACCAGCACTGCGTACCAGCGGCGTAGATGCCAGCTCGAGCTTGACGACTTCGCCGGACTGTATCTCGTCCCAGAACAAGTGGTGGGGCAATAGCCCCACGAAATCGCCGGACAACACCAGTGATTTGATCAACGTGAGCGAGTTGGCCTTGACCGCTGGCTGAGGCGCGGCGACGCCTTCGGAGATGAACATCGAGTCGAGCACTTCAGTGGCGTGAGGCTGATCAACGGTTGCCCAGAGATGATCTCGCAGGCTTTCCATGCTGGGCGCTGCCTCGCGTGCGGCAGGGTGAGAAGCTGCAGCAAACACGCTTGTACGTAGTTCAAGCAAAGGCTCGAATTCCATCGAGTCAGGCAGTGATAGCAACGGCAGGTTGATGAACGCGACCTCGATCTGTCCGAGATCCAGCAGACCGACCAACTCTTCGTAGTAGCCCTGTCGCACCTCGACCTTGACCTTGGGGTGCTTCTTGCAGAACGCGCCGATCATCTCGTCGAAGATGCGGGTGGCAAACAGTGCGCCAATGCCGATCGATACGCTGCCGCTGAGTTGTCCGATCGGCTGCGCGGCATCCCGCTTCGCGCGTGCGCATTCGGCCAGTATCGATTTGGCGTGATGGTACAGCCGCTCGCCGGCCGCTGTCGGCGTCGCACCGCGTGCGTGTCGCTCAAACAACTCCACTCCAAGTTGGTCTTCGAGTGTTTTCATACTGCGCGTCAGCGCGGGTTGACTGAGCGGAATAGCCTCTGCGGCCTTCGATAAATTTCGGCGCTCAAAGACCGCGACGAAATGATTGAGTTGACGTAAGTCCATGGCGAAGTCTCCCGCATAGCAACGGATTCAGCGCCAGCCCCCGCAGGGCGCAACCCTATGTCGTTTGCACATAGCTGCATGCCAGTAGTGTATTGGCTGGGCTCCGTACGATGCGGTAGTCTCCAACGAGTTGTGTACTGACCGGGATAGCGTAGCATGGATTCGGAAATCGTAGGCAAATTGCCCCGCGCACCAAGGCTGGCTGACGAAAGCTATATGGGCTATCTGACGGCGGTCAGAAACTTAGCGATCAATGGTTGGTTTCCTTCAATAGCGGAGGACGTTTGCGCGACCACCATGGCCGCTGACCTGCCGATTTCCCTGACCACAGACGACTACCAGAAGGTGGCGCCTGCGTTGGATAGCAAGCTATCGGTGCAGGCATGGAAACGTGTCATGCGTAGCCAGCAGCAACAAACCTGGAGTAGTTTGTTTGCGGCGTATAACCGCGAGCGTGACCACTGGCTCAAGCTGCTGAATGACGCCGCCGCGAGTTACCCAGAGCGCTTGCATGTCGATCCCGACTTCGTGGTACCGGATTCTGCCTGCCAGGATATTCACTTGCAGCCGGGCGGTTACTGCCGGGATGATCTTGCGGGTTTCGTGTTCTACCACGGCACCAAAGTGTTCTATCAGGGCGGCAATGACGCCGACGAATTGCACGAGGGATACGCGCAAGGATTTGAGCCGCCCACGGATCAGCCTGTCAAGAAGATTCTTGATGTTGGTTGCTCTATTGGCCAATGCACAACGGCATTGAAACAGCGTTTCCCAGACGCTGACGTCTGGGGTATCGACGTCGGTTTGCCATTGCTACGTTACGCCCATAAGCGTGCGACGGACATGGATATCGATGTGCACTTCCAGCAAGCGCTTGCCGAGTCGTTGCCACATGACGATGGCAGCGCCGACATTGTGTTCTGTTACATCCTGTTTCACGAAGTGCCCGCGCATACGTTCGAGACGATCGTGCGGGAAGCCTATCGGGTATTGCGCCCCGGCGGCCAGTTTGTCGTCGTCGACGCGCCGAATGGCCACGAGCTGCCGGTGCCGAATCGTATGTGGCTGGCATTCGACGCCCAATACAACTGCGAACCGTATTCACCGGCGTTTGTGGCAACCGATTTTGTCGACCTTGTGCAAACCTGTGGCTTCGAACAGGTTGAGCAAGCACCGACACCAACGTTCCTGTCGCAAACCATCGCGTATAAGCCGCAGGCTGGCTGATGGCTGCTGAATCACTATCAGAGGTGTCGTTACCCGCCCGCGAGCGGTGCCTTGCACAACTCGAGGACATCGTCGGAAGCGATTATGTTCGCCAGTCCGACGCCGCACGTCGTGTCGCTGCACAGGACGTCTATCGCAGCGGAGAGCTGCCGCTAGCCATCGTCGCGCCGGCAACCACCGACGAGGTCAGCGCCGTTGTCAGCACTTGTACCGGTGCAGGCATCGCGATCTTCGTCCGTGGTGGTGGCATGTCTTATACCGATGCATTTCTACCCGATCGTACAGACGCGATTGTATTGTCGACCGATCGACTCACGGCGATCCGAGAGATTAACGCTGGTGATTTGTACGTCACTGTGGAATCCGGTTGTACCTGGCACGCACTCGATGAGGCGCTGAAGCCGCATGGTGTTCGCTGTGTCTTCTGGGGCCCGATGTCGGGCGGCGTGTCGACCGTCGGTGGTGCGATGGCGCAGGGTGCAGTGACATTCGGTTCTGCGAGGAATGGATCTTCGTTATCCGCGGCAATTGGGCTCGAGGTTGTACTGGCAGACGGCAGCGTGGCGGTCACCGGATCTGCGTCACAACCTAACCACAACGCGTTCTATCGTGAATACGGTCCTGATATGACGGGTCTCTTCCTCGGTGACGCTGGTGCGCTGGGCGTCAAAACTGCCGTCACGATTCGACTGGAGCCGCGTCCGGTAACCGGCGGCGGTCTATCGTTTTCTTTTAATGACTTCGATGCTATGTCGGCTGCGGTTGGTCGCGTGACGCGACATGGTCTTGCGACTGAAGTGTTTGGTGCCGAGACGGCGCTGGTGCGCAGCGTGGCGGGTGACGCGAACTTGCGTAACGACTTCAAACAGCTGCTGACCATTATGCGCGGTGCACCCAACTGGATTGCGGCACTGCGTAACGGCTTTCGCGCAGCCGTTGGTGGACGTCGTTTTCTGAAGGGCTCGAAGTTTCTCGTCAACTTTCTAACAGAGGGCGATAACAGTCGCGACCTATCGCGCACGCTACATCGTATACGACAGGAAGTGGGCGATGACGGTGTCGAAATCGCCAATACGATGGCCGAGTTCACGCGTGCTTTGCCTTTTCCAGAGCCAGCGGTGCTTGGTCCAGGGGGCAAACGGTTGTTGCCACTGCACGGCGTCGTACCGTATTCGAAGGCCGCCGTCTTACATGCCGCTTTCGAAAACTATCTGTCGTCTATCCGCACTGAATGCGAAGCGCTGGGCGTCGATGTATTTGTTGTTTACGCGACCTGCGGGGCAGCAGGTTTCCTGTATGAGACAGTGACCTACTGGTCTGATGAATGGCTCGATATTCACCGACAGACGCTATCGGAAGAAACCCTCGCGGCGCTGACTGAAGGCAAGCCCTGTCCGCAGACGCAGGCCTTGGTCGAAAGAATTCGTGTCGAAACGATCGACTTAATGTACCAACATGGCGCTACGCATTTTCAGATCGGCAAGGCTTACCCCTATACACGCGAGCGAAATGCCGCTTCCTTGTCGCTGCTGTCTCGAGTCAAGCGTCAGGTCGATCCCGCGTATCTGATCAATCCGGGCAGTCTGGGGTTATCGGCTGATGACTAGGGATCTGCGCGTGGCCATTGTCGGTGCCGGTATCGGTGGCGCTGCGCTGGCGCTTGGTCTGCGCCGGGCAGGCTGCAATGCCTATGTTTATGAACAAGCATCTGCGCTAGGTGAGGTCGGTGCAGGCATTTCACTGTCACCAAACGCGGTTAAAGGTCTGCGT